>JBEAYO010000016.1:0-16934 GCA_041159285.1 Bacteroidota bacterium
GGAATCAGCCGCAAGGACTTTTTACACAACCCCTAGTCTTTTGAGACAGGCTCTAGCGCTCGGCGAGCCACAGGCCCGTCGAGCGCCTTTTCCGGAAGCCAGTCAGCACGCTCTTTTACCTCAGCAGGGTGACATCCCCGCTCAGAATGGAGGAACTGCCATCCTTTAGCTCAATTTCTGCCATCCAGACAAAAACAGCCTCTCCGAGCTCCTGTCCCCTGAAGGTGCCATCCCAGCCGGTGCGGTCTGCCTGGCCGGGCACCAGGTCGAATGCTTCGAACACCTTCTCCCCCCAGCGGTCAAAGACAAGCAGCGAGTTAATGTGTGCTACCGCCGGGCCGCCGTACAGTGTAAACTCGTCATTGACACCATCTCCATTTGGCGAAAAGGCATTCGGCGCATACAGCGGATTGTTTTTGTCAACGTAAATGTTGAGGCTGGCAACAGCTTCGCAGCCGTGGGCTCCCACCACGACCTTGATCGTCGTGTTTTCCAGGAAAGTGGCAAGGGGGTCCAGGCAATCAGTACAGCTGAGCAGGTCGGGATGCGACCACTGCACATAGTCCAGGCTGTCAAGGGGCAGGTTGACCTGCACCTCAAGCTGCACAGCTTGCCCGGCTCTCACCTGGGCGATATTCCCGGTTCCCAGCGCTGCAAGCAGGACCGTCAGGGAGTCCGGGGCCTCTATTTCAAACTCAAAACTGCCCTCGCACCCATCCGCGTCCAGCACAATCAACTCGTAAAGGCCGGCCGACAGTTTGTCAAACCAGTCTTCGGTCGAAAAAGGGGCGCTGTTCAGCGAGAACAGGAAGGGCGGCTGCCCCTCGCTGACCGATGTCACAGCGACAGTTGCATTCATATCTCCCCGGCAGGCAGGCGGTGCTATGTCAACAGAGGGAATGGGAACCACTCTTGCATCGCTGATCAGGACCTGGTCGCTGGAGTAGCAGCCAGTTGCGGAGTTGACGACCTTCAAGGTATAAAGCCCGGGGGCCTCCACCACCGGATCCGCTGTATCATCATCGCCCGGAAAATCCTTTCCCTGGGCAGTCCACTGGTATTTGAAATCGGGCCCTGCGGAAGTGGAACTTCCGCCCAATTGAACATAGGGTAGGTCCTCACAGGTAAAAGTGAAGTCGGCTCCGGCATCTGCCACCGGAGAGGGGTGTACAATTATCAGGGTCTGTGTTGAGTGAACGCAGTTCACTTCCTGAAGGCTGAAAGTGATGGCATGCTGGCCAACGCCTGCCACTTTGGGGTCGAAAATGCCGGCAGTGTTGTTGACGATGCCATTGCCGCTCCACCATCCCACATCGGTTGTCCCGATGCCATGCAACCGCTCTCCCAGGTTGAGGAGCAGCGTATCCAATCCGGCACAAAGTGGCGGGAGGGGATCTATCGTCAAGTCCACTTGCGGACAGGGCAGGGCCTGGCAGGTGAAGGAAACGGTCGTTGCAGGGCAGACGCTGGACCCATGTACGCAAAGGCTGATGGTGACCTCCTGTTGTGGGCTGAGATTTTCAACGTAGTAAGAAGTGGAATCAATGAAAATGCCGTCAGGGCCACTGACGACCTCTATGCCGTAATCGCTGGCCCCAGCCACTTCAGTCCAGAGGAAGGTGACTGCCGCGGTGGTTGCCTCGCAATCAATCTCAGGTGTTTCCAGCGGTGATTCCACGTTCACATACTGCGTGGAGCTGGCCGAGGGGCAGTTGCCCTGGGAGACGGTCAACGTCAGAGACTTCATGCCTGGCTCGCCCCAGGAGACGAACTGGGTGTCGGCCGGTGGAGCGGGAGAAACGGCGGCATTGTCGAAGTCCCATTCAAAAGAAGCATTGGACTGTGCCACCCCGGTGTAAACGACGGGTGTGCTGCTGCCTTCGCAAATGGGAGAGGCGACGGAAAAATCAGCCGTCGGCATATCGTTGACCTGGATGACGATTTGATCTGTGTAGGTGCAGTTATCCTCCGCATACGTGAATGTGATGACGTTGTCACCCGGAGCTGCGGCCATGGGTTCAAACTTGCCGCCATGGGTATCTGTGATGCCGCTTCCCGTCCAGGATGTCACCCCAACGCCGGAACCTCCCGTTATGGTTCCCGCCAGCAGGATGGGATCCGGAGCGTAACTGCGGCAAATGGGTGAAACGGGAGCTATGTCAACCGAGGCAGCTGGACAGGGCAGCGCAGAACAGCCTATCGTCGCCACGCTGTTGTCACAAATGTTGCCGCTGATGGCCTCCACCGTTATCGCGATGGAGTCGCCGGGGTTGAGCCCTGTGGAGAAGAATGTATTGATGTCAGAAAAATACATGCCGTTGCTGCCCCAGGTCAGCGCCACATTGTAGCCGGTGGCCCCCGGCACGTTGTTCCACTCAAACTTAACACTACTGGTAGTTGGAGAACAGGTAATGGAGGGCAGGGGAAGTGGTGTTTCCACCGTTGCGAATGTGACGCTTTTCTCCGAGTAGCAGCCGTTTTCAAAAACCGTCAAAGAGACTTCGTGCACACCCGGGTTGTCCCAAATGACATACTGGGGCACATTGCCGCCTGAGCCAATGCTTGCACCGTCGAAATTCCAGATGAAGTTTGCCGAGGCAGCGGCACTGCCCTCATAGCTGACGGCAGCAGGATCCCCGGCACATACCGGCGATTCCACAGATATGGCCACTGTTGGCGGCGTGATGACCTGGATTGCTGCAGAGGCCTCTGTGGCGCAGCTGCCAATGGTCGCCAGTATGAAATAAGTAGTGGTTTCAGCAGGAACTACCACGGAGGATGCCAGCAAATTGGCAGCGCTTGCGGGTGTTCCAGTGTGGAAAGAAAAGTCATAGGAAGTGCTTCCATTGCTGTCCAGGACAAGGGAGGCCAGGTCGAAGCTGTCTCCCTTGCAGATGGGAATCAATTCATTGGCCAGCTGTAGCTCGGGCACTGCAACGCTGTCGGTCACCGTCACGCTGTCGGTGTCCGTGCAGGTCAAATTGCCAACGCTCGCCGTTATGCTGAGGGTATAAATGCCGGGTGTGCCGGTTTCAATCACGTTTTGCTCACTTTGGAATCCGCCTGGCCCCGACCAACTGACCACACTTCCTGCTGGCGAAGACATCCCGGCATTGAGTGTGACGCTGGTATGGGTGCAGGTGACAGCAATGGAGCCCTGTGCCTGAATGACGGCCAGCGGATCCAGCTCCATGAGGTTTAGCTGGATGATGCTGTCGCATCCCATCGAGTTATTCAATTGGATGAAATGTGTGCCGGCAGTGCAGAAATTCTGCCCTCCGATGGCCAGGCAGTCGCCGGCGCAGACAGTCGCCTCGACATAGGTCGTGTCGGGTGGCAACAAGGTCAGATGGACATAAACCAGGCTGTCGCAGCCATTGGTTGTGCTCAGCAAGAGGGTGTCGGAATAGCAGACCGCCTGCCCGCCAACGCTAATGCATTGCCCCTGGCAAAGGGTAGTGTCAATGACAGCAGGGGGGATTGCTGGCAGCAAGGTTACGCTGGCACAGTTGTCTGAAAAATCGCCGCAAATTACGGCGGTGGCAGCAGTCAGTTGTTCCCGTGCAGCCGCGGTTTCCATGCCGACGAGTGCTGTCAGTCCCGTGCTGTCTGCAGCGAGGTAGGACAATCCGCATATTTCATAGGTTCCCGGGGCCAGGCCGGCCAGGTCAGTTGTTTCAGCTACTTGCTGAATGAGGCCTTCGGAAGAAATGACATATGCATACGCATAGGCACTGCTGTCCGGTGTCTCATCTTCAGGGTATATGGGAATCAGCGGTGGAAGTGATACCGAATCCCCCGGGCAAAATGTCAGCTCATAAGTTTCCAGGTCTCCGCCGTCGGCCTCGCAGACGATGCAGGACTGCGTGCCGCCTTCAAATTGCAGGGAGAAGTTGTCCAGCACCCCGGTATCCTGGTTGCAGACGTCATTGACGGTCAGCTTCCAGGTGCCATTGGCGGGAGCACCTGGCGTGTTGAAGTCGTCGAGGTTGCAGTTTGGCGCCTGCAGGGCGCCGTTGATGGGGTCCGTCACCCCCCCGCAGGCAACGGTCCAGTTGCCGTTCAGGCAGCAGATGCCGCTGGAGCAGGGCCCAGGGTTGCACTGGTAATTGGCATTGTTGGTCAGCGGGTTGTCGGTGCCGGGAACGATGCAGATTTCGATATTGTCATGCATGACGTCGCAGCCTCCGAAATTATTGTTGGCGTCGGCCATCAGCAGGTAGGAAGTGCCGTTGGGAGAAGTGAGCGATACGCTGAGGTCCCCGATCCAGGTATGCGTGATGGAGAAGCAAACGGAGGTGAGCGGGCTCACGCCCAGGTCATTGGGACCGTTGACGGTGACGTCCAGGGTGCCGTGAAAGGAGCCGTTGTCTGTGATCGGGACCGGGCAATTGCCGGTCGAGACACAATCACAAGGTTGGGATTGGAGTGAGGTGAATGCAGCCAATAGCAGCATTAATCCCAACAAAGGGGATTTTAAAGTCATGTTTTTGTTTTTTATGTAGCCACAATCCGATGGCCAGGGTGGCAGCAAAAGCCGGGTGGTTCAAAAGCTCTTTCTTTCAAAAAAGGTCTTTTGAAGCGGTTCCTGGTTTTGAACTGCTCCTGTCTTCATCGCTTTCAAGGGTGTTCTGCGCTTTCGATAACTGCAAAAGACAAAGTGTGTGTTTGCCCGGGTACCTTGGCGGCCAACGGGACGGGAGTCAGAGGTGTTTGCCGGACCGACTCCCCTTTTGGGTGGATCCGAAATGGAAAATGAGTGGGAGGGGTCTTCCATTTAGCACGATGGAAGCCCTTGAGGGGGGAGCCTTGGGAATTAGAAGGTTCTCAGTGTAAAACAGTGGATGCCGGGTCGCTGCTTTTTGTACTGAAGAGAGGGAGAATGGCAATAAATGTTAAAAAAGCGACCACAGGTGTTTTTCCAATATTAATTTATCAAAAAATAATGCCAAAACGCAAGTCGGTATTAAATTAACAGATATGCGGACAACTTTTTTTTCAAAAATGGAGTTTATAAAAAAAGACTTGTTTAAAGTTGGTTTTTCGTTTTGTTTTGATGCGTCTGTCTTGCACTGCATGGCAGACGTTTTTTTTACAGGAGGCGCTGCCTTTCGGGCTCGCATAAAAAGCGTGTCCGGCACCGGCTCGTTCTTCCTGACTTTTAATACCATAACCCCAAAAAGTACCTTATGAGACGACTGTTCCTTCCCCTGTCGGACCTGTTGAACCTGTTTTACCCCCATTTGTGCCTGGCCTGCGAGCGGAACGCCCCCGCCTATGGAGAGCACATCTGCGTCCCATGCCAGGCTACCCTCCCACTGGCCAATTTCCACCATGCAGCAGAAAATCCCTTTGCCGAGCGCTTCTGGGGGCGCGTCCCCATTGAGGCAGCAGCAGCGCTTTACCTGTTCAAGAAAGGAAGCAGGGTGCAGCACCTGCTGCACCAGCTCAAGTACCGCGGGAAAAAAGAAATTGGCGTGTTACTGGGCAGGCAACTGGGCAGGCAATTGTCGGATTCCGCCTTGTTTAAAGAACTGGACCTCATCGTCCCAGTGCCGCTGCACCCGCGGAAACAGCGGCTGAGGGGGTATAACCAAAGCGAAATGTTTGCGATGGGGCTTTCACAGGGCCTTCGGATTCCCTGCGTCAAGGACGGGCTGAGGCGGGTGGTGCACGCGGGTTCCCAGACGCAGAAATCGCGCGAGGAAAGGGCTGAGAAAATAAAGGATTACTTTGAAGTGAAACGACCGGATCTGTTGTCGGGCAAGCATATCCTGCTGGCAGACGATGTGATGACGACGGGGGCGACGCTGGAAGTGTGCGCGGGCTGCCTCCTGAAGCAGACGGGAACGAAGGTCAGCCTTGCCACCATCGCGATGGCAGTGAAGGGCTGAGGGCAAGCTCAGTTGCGCCTTAGCCTGCCGTCACCAGTGTTCCCACTTTTTCGCCCTGGATGATCCGCCTGAGGTTCTCGCGGTCGTTGACATCAAAGACGATGATCGGGATGTTGTTCTCGTGGCAGATGGTGAAGGCCGTCATGTCCATGACTCCCAGCCCGAGCTGGATGACTTTTTCAAAGGTCAGGTGGTCGAAGCGGGTGGCAGTGGGATCCTTCTCCGGGTCGGCGGTGTAGATGCCGTCCACGCGGGTTCCCTTGAGGATGACCTCGGCATCGATTTCGCTGGCGCGAAGGGCGGCGGCGGAGTCTGTGGTAAAGTAGGGGTTGCCCGTTCCACCGGAGAAGATGACGACCCTGCCTTTTTCCAGGTGGCGGATGGCCCGGCGGCGGATGTAGGGCTCTGCGATCTGGTCCATTTTGATGGCCGAGATCAGGCGGGTGAACACTCCTTTTGCCTCCAGGGCGCTTTGCAAGGCCATGCCGTTGATGACCGTGGCAAGCATTCCCATGTAGTCGCCCTGGACGCGCTCGATGCCGGATTTACCGGCCTGAAGTCCCCGGAAGATGTTTCCTCCGCCGATGACGATGGCTACCTCGACCTCCAGTTCCACGAGTTCCTTGATCAACTGGGCGTAATGGCTGAGCACGGTGGCTTCTATGCCGAAGGACTGCTCACCCATCAATGATTCACCGCTGAGCTTGAGGAGTATTCTTTTGTATTTCAATGCCATTGCTGAAGATAGTGTTTGAACATAGAAAAATCACGGGGTCAAAAAAAAAGGCGAATTAATTGCTTAATTCGCCTTTGTGGGTATTTCGTTATCCTAATTCAACGTGCTTGAAGCCGGTGGCAGTCAAGTCGCTGTCCAGGGACTTGAGATAATCCCGGACCGTCATCTTGTTGTCCTTCACGAAGGCCTGGTTCAGCAGCGTGCTCTCCTGGTAGAACTTGTTCAGCTTGCCCAGGGCGATTTTCTCGAGCATGGCCTCCGGCTTGCCTTCCTGGCGCGCCTGTTCCTTGCCGATTTCAATTTCCTTTTGGATGATGTCGGCGGATACGTCGTCCTTGTCGAGCGCAACGGGGCGCATGGCAGCCACCTGCATGGCCACGTCCCTGCCTGCCTCATAGTATTTGTCGCCCTTCATGTTGAGGCCGACGAGCACGGCAGCGCGGTTGCCCATGTGAATGTATGGAGAGATCATAGTAGCCTCCAGGGTCTCGTAAGTGGCAACCTCGATTTTTTCACCGATGACGCCGATCTGCTCCGTGATTTTTTCACCGATTGTGATTTGCTGGTAGCCCAGGTTGAGCAGGTCCTCGATAGTGCCGGGGAAATTATCCAGGGCAGTTTTGGCGAATGCCTTGGCGAGGTTCACGAAGTCCTCGTTCTTGGCGACGAAGTCCGTCTCGCAGCTCAGTTTCAGGATGACCCCGCGGGTCCTGTCGTCTGAAACCATGGCAATAACCACGCCTTCCTTGGCTTCGCGGTCAGCGCGTTTCACGGAGAGCTTCTGGCCTTTTTTGCGAAGGATTTCAATTGCTTTTTCAATATCCCCTTCAGCCTCGGTCAGTGCACTCTTGCAGTCCATCATGCCTGCACCGGTCATATCGCGAAGCTTCTTTATATCAGCAGCTGATAGTGTGATCATTTTATAAGAATTAAAAGGTTAATAAATTAGCAAGCGCACTTCAATCTCAGGCAGACACCTCTTTTTCCTCCGGTTTGGCCTGTTTGCGCTCCTCCAGTCCCTCGCGAATTGCTTCCGTCAGGTAGTTGGTAATGACGGCGATAGACTTGGAGGCATCGTCATTGGCGGGGATGGGGAAATCCACCTGGTTCGGGTCGGAGTTCGTATCCACCATGGCGAAAGTGCGGATGCCGAGGCGGCGAGCTTCGGCGATGGCGATGTGCTCGTGGAGGATGTCCACCACGAAGATGGCAGCCGGGATGCGGCCCAGGCTCTCGATACCGCCGAGCACTTTGCCGAGTTTCTGGCGTTCGCGATCCAGGGTGAGCCTTTCCTTTTTGGTCATGTTGAATGCGGTGCCATCGGCAAGCATGCGCTCAATGTTCTGCATTTTCTTCACGGACCGCTTGATGGTGGCGAAGTTGGTGAGCATGCCACCCAGCCAGCGTTCGGTAACGAAGGGCATGTCCACGGAGGCGGCAGCACTGGCGACGATGTCGCGGGCCTGCTTTTTCGTGGCGACGAAGAGGATCTTCTTTCCCGACTTGGCGATGGCGCGCATGGCGTTGGCAGCGCGGTCGAGGCACTCGGAGGTGCGGTTAAGATCGATGATATGGATGCCTTTGCGCTCCATGAAGATATAAGGAGCCATTTTTGGATTCCACTTCCTGCGCATGTGGCCGAAGTGGGTGCCGGCATCGAGTAATTCCTGATATGTGGGTTTAGCCATTTTTATAAGATGCTGTCAGCACCTGCCATTGACTTGCTGGGGAATAGAGCCAGACAAGCCAGCGGACAAGGGCCGGATTAACGTTTGGAGAATTGGAAACTCTTTCTTGCTTTGGGTTTACCGTATTTCTTGCGCTCGACCTGGCGGGCGTCGCGTGTCAGAAATTTCTTGTCCTTCAGCGGTTTGCGGAAATCCGCGTTCAGCTTCACCAGCGCACGGGAAATCCCCATGCGGGCGGCTTCCGCCTGTCCCTTAAAGCCGCCGCCGTCCACGTTGATCTTGAGATCGTAGAGGTTGGTCTCCAGGTTGAGGGTTTGGAAGGGCTCCGTGATGGATGCCTGCACATGGATTTGCGGGAAGTAGTCCTTGTAGTCTTTTCCGTTGACCTTGATGCTGCCTGCACCTTTGGTGAGGTACACCCTGGCGACGGAAGCCTTTCTCCTGCCTATGGCATTGATCATTTCCATATTAAAATAGTTTCCTTAATTAAAATTTGATAGGTTCTGGTTTTTGAGCCGCGTGCGGGTGATTCTCGCCTGCGTACACAAACAGCTTCTTGATCATGGCGCGGCCCAGCTTGGTTTTGGGCAGCATGCCTTTGATGCCGTTTTCGATGACGGCTTCCGGTTTGCGGTTGAGCAGGTTGCGGGCGGTTTCCCGACGCTGTCCGCCCGGGTATCCCGTATAGCGGATGTACTCTTTTTGGTCCAGCTTATTGCCGGTGAAGCGAACTTTCTCTGCATTGAGAACGATCACAAAGTCGCCGCAATCGACGTGGGGAGTAAAGGAAGGCTTGTTTTTCCCGCGCAGGATGTGCGCGATATGTGAAAAAAGACGGCCTGCCGTTTTTCCCTCGGCGTCCACCACGTACCACTTGCGCTCAACCTCTTCCTTATTCGCTGATGCGGTATTATAACTCCGGGTATTCACGATTTTTTTGCGTTTGAACGGTGATGAAATTAAATTTTTATAGCGGCCTTTTTCAAGGCGGCTGCAAAGGTAAGACTCTTTTATTTAAAAGCAAGCCAGGGCTCAAAAAAAGTTGAAATTATTTTTCGTAACTTACTGAAAAACAGCTTCAATATCGCTTTTGTTTTTTCAACATGGCGGGCGTTCAGGCCTCGGGCTGGTTGGCGTGCCGGATGATGTCGGCATCCCGGATGTCGCGCATGCAGCGGAAGTGGCCTTGGGGGCATTTTTCGAAGCCTATTTTTGAGCAAGGGCGGCAGGGCAGGCCGTTGACCTCGAAGATTTTGCTCCTGTTGTCGCTGTCTTTTCCAAAGTATGGATACATTCCCAGGGCCGGCACGGTGCTGCCCCAGATGGAGAGGATTTCCTTTTTGAAGGCAGCTGCGATGTGCATCATGCCTGTGTCGTGGGCAATGACTTTCCAGGCGTTTCGCAGCACTATGGCTGATTCATGAAGGTTCAGTTGCCCGCAGCAATTGGAGACGTGGGGGCCGGCTGTGGCAGCGGCGAAAGCGCCGTCCTGCTGCTCTTTTGCACCGCCGAGCAGCACCACGGGGCACTTTATGCCGCTGCAGATGGCTGCAATTTTTTCGCGCGGCAATCGCTTTGTGCCATGGGCGGCGCCAATGGCGAAGGCGATGTAGGGGCCCGGCGGGATCTGGGCCGGCAGAGGCATGGCCTCGGGCAGGAAATATTCAAGGCCTTTGCCATCGTTTCGGACCCCCAGCGGCGCCGCTGCCGCCAGGTAGCGATCCACCACGTGTTTATCTGGCAGGCGATTGATCTTGAGTTGCACGAGCAGCCATTTTTCGAGATTGAGTTTGTGGAAAGCATAGGTTTTGCAGCGGAGGGCCAGTCGCACCCGAAGGCTCCGCAGGTTCACGTGGAGGTCCAGCAGGCAGTCGTAGTTTTCTTTTTTCAAGGCGGGCAGCACCTCGCCAAGGCTGCGTTGGATGGTGAAGATTTTGTCTATCCAGGGGCTTTCTTCCAGCAGGGGGAGGAAGGCTTGTTTTGTCAGGAAATGGACCTGGGCGCCCGTCTGTTGGCGAAGGCACCGGATGGCGGGGCTGGTGAGGACAATGTCGCCGATGGAAGAGAATCGGATGACGAGAATTTTCTTTTGGTGCTGATTCACTGAGGGCTGGTTGTATTGGCAGGATTCACTGAGGGCAGCGGATCAGGGATTTGCGGCGGCGGCTGGCTGGCTGGCGTTGCGACGCTTCGGCGATGCTTCACGCTGGACAACTGTTGCGGGAACAGCGGTCGGTTCAGCAGCTGGCTGTGGTGAGCGATGCAGGGTGAATCGCTCCAGGTCCTGGAGGCTGCCATTGAAGACATTGAAGTCAACGGGGCCTTTGATGCCCTTGAGTTTGCCCTGGTTGCCGTACTGCCAGAAATGCCAGTCGGAGTCTTTGTGCAGTCGGGGTTTTAAAAAGGAATTGTAGCGGGCGACCCAGACCGGGTAGCCGTCAAAATGGCCTGCCAGGTATTGGTTGAAGAATTTCTGATTGGTGTAGATGATGGGTTTGGCACCGCATTTTTTCTCAACAATGCGGAGCCAGGTCGCCACTCTTTTGCGGAGGGTGGAGGCATTCACCTCGTCGGTCACTTCGACGTCGAGCACCGGCAGGAGGTCTCCTGTTTCGAACAGATGGGCTTCCAGGAAGTTTTTCGCCTGTTTTTCAGGGGAGGCGGCGGGGCGGAAGAAGTGGTAGGCGCCTCGCTTGAGGCCGGCGTCCTTGGCTGCGTGCCAGTTCCTGGAAAAAAGTGGGTCGCGCAAGGTTTCCCCTTCAGTGGCTTTGACGAAGGCGAAGTGGATGTCCTGGGTAGCGACCAGGGGCCAGTCAATTTGCCGCTGATAGTGTGACACATCAATTCCGTGCACTTCGAATCCATCTTTTCGGAGCGTTTGCTGGGTGCAGGCAGCCAGCACGAAAATGGTGCCGGCAAGCGGGAATATATTGATCAGGCGTAACACAGTGCGAAGATAGTGAGGTATATGTTCATAATGAACTTGCAATTAAATAAAAAAAATAATTCCGCGCAATGGTCGATGTGAAAATTAATATTTTAAAATGATGGGCAAGGGCTTAAAAATGGAACTTTTTCCCTCAAAATAAACTTTTAGAAGTCGGCTTTGAAAATTAAGCGGCAAAAGTCATGAAACAATAAAATAGCTATTACCTTTGTTGGCTTTTAATTTGAGCTGCGGCTCGTTCACAGCAAAACATTTTTATGGGAGATGATTAAAAACCGCTATTTCGATCTCATTGATCAAACCTTTTACTTTCCACAGGAAGGATTCGACATCGAAGACGGCAACCTGGTCTTCAACGGGGTACCCCTCAAATATTTGATTAAAAAGTACGGGACCCCCCTGAAACTCACCTACCTTCCAAAGATAGGAACACAGATAAAAAAAGCGAAGAACCTTTTCAACAAGGCCCGCAAATCACTGGGCTACCGGGGAAAGTACCACTATTGCTATTGCACCAAGAGCAGTCACTTCAGCTACGTGGTGCAGGAGGTGCTGCGCCATGGCGTTGAGCTGGAAACATCCTCTTCCTTTGATATAGACCTGGTTCGCAACATCTACAAGAAAGAGTGGATAGACAAGGATACGGTGATCATCAACAATGGCTTTAAGACCAGGGAGTACGCCCAGAAAATTTCCAACCTCATCAACGAGGGCTTCCACAACGTCATCCCGGTGCTGGACAACAAACAGGAGTTGGATTACTACGAGGAAATGGTGACGGGAAAGTGCAACCTGGGCATCCGCGTAGCCACGGATGAGGAGCCTAACTTCGAATTTTACACCTCCAGGCTGGGCATCCGGGGTTCTGAAGTGATGAGCTTCTACAAGGAGCGGCTCCATAAAAACAAGAAGTTCAAGGTCACCATGCTCCACTTTTTTGTGGACACCGGCATCCGCGACTCCATTTACTATTGGGGGGAGCTCAAGAAGGCGGTCAAGTTGTACTGCGAGCTCAAGAAGTTGTGTCCGTCGCTGTCTGCTTTGAACATCGGCGGGGGCATGCCCATCCGCAACTCGCTGGGCTTTGAGTTTGACTACACTTATATGGTGCGCGAAATCGTGAACCTCATTCTTCACGCCTGCCAGGAAGAGGGCATTCCGGAACCAGATATTTTCACGGAGTTTGGCAAATACACGGTCGGGGAAAGCGGAGCGCTGATCTTTGCCGTGCTGGACCAGAAGCAGCAGAACGATGCGGAGGTGTGGTACATGATTGACAATTCGCTGATTACCACCATGCCCGACAGCTGGGGCATCGCCGAGCGGTTTATCCTGCTGCCGGTCAATAAATGGCAAAACGAATACCGCCGGGTTAACATCGGCGGGCTGAGCTGCGATAATTCGGACTATTACAATTCGGAGGTGCACGAGAGCCAGGTTTACCTGCCCATCATTGACAAGAACGACCAGGAGCCGCTGTACCTCGGCTTCTTTCACACAGGGGCTTATCAGGATTCGCTCAGCGGATACGGCGGCATCAAGCACTGTCTAATTCCGTCGCCCAAGCACGTGCTGATCTACAAGGATGCCAAGGGCAATATCGTGGATAAGCTGTACCGCGAGGAGCAGACTTCAGAGGAGATGTTGAAGATACTGGGTTACTCCTGACCGGCACGTCTGTCTCAAAAGATCCTCGTGCAAGCTTGGAGTGTGCTTCACCAATGCCCTTTCTGGGGGCGATCGGCACTGGCGGAAAGGGTTGCCGGGTCTTTTGAGAAAGCCTCCCTTCCGGGAAGCAAGCGGCGCCAGGTGTGGGCAATGCTTTCAGGCGGGCAGGGTGCCAACCGGCGATTTACAACCATCCGTTTTCCTTGTACCAGGCCAGCGTCTCAGCCAGGCCTTCTTCCAGGTCGTATTGCGGCTGAAAATTGAGGTCCTCCCGGAGCGGCTCAATGTCGCACTTCCAGTTAATGCTCTCCAGGATGCGTACTTTTTCGAGGTTGAGCGCGGGATAGCTTCCGCTGTTCTTATAGAGTTGCTCCATGAGCCAGGCCACCGAGCGGATCAGCGTGGCTGGAATGTGGAAGCGCAGCGTCCTTTTTCTCAGGATCTTTCTGGCAGCAGCCCCCAGGTCCCGCTGTGCATAATAGCGGCCGTCGGAGACGAAGTAGCTCTTTTGGGTCACGGCGGCCGTTGTCGTGGCGTCCAGCGCTACCCGAACGAGGTCTTTGATGTAAACCAGCGCCAGGTGTTGCCGCCGGAAGCCGATGTAGGCCTCGATGTTGCGGTTGATAAACTGAAAGAAGGTGAAAATCTCCCGTTCCCTCGGGCCATAAACGCCAGTGGGTCGGAGGATCACATAGGGGAAGTCGTGGAGCTGAGTCAGGAAGCGCTCGGCTTCCAGTTTGGCCTTGCCGTAGGTGTTGATGGGTCGGGGCTCGCGGTCCTCGGTGATGAAGTCCGTCAGGTCGTCAGGGCTGGCAGGGCCATAGGAAGCGGCGGTGCTGATAAAGGTGAACTTCTCCGGCTGGTGGCCTGCGGCAAGGATGGCATTGGCGAAGTTCTTCACGTACTCGCAGTTGACCTTCCAGTAATCTTCGGGCCTGGGGGCGGAAACGATGCCGGCGTTGTGGATGATGTAGTCGAAGCGGTGCGTTTTGACGGCATTCGCCAGTTGGGCAGTATCGGCGAAATTGAGTTCGACGAAGCGGATGCGCTCATCCCGCAGGAAATCGCGGCTGCTGGAAGCGCGGACGCCCGCGAAGACCTCCAGGTCGCGGCGGAGCGACTCCTCCACCAGGTGGCTGCCCACAAAGCCGGATGCGCCGGTGATCAGGATTTTCTTCATGGCAGCAGGGCAATAACGCTTGAAGCCATCCTGAGCCGCAGCGCAAACGAAGCACAGGAAAGGATGTCACAATGACTTTTCATACATTCGGTAGCGCTTGTAAGGGTACATATTGATGCTCTCCACTCCTCTTTTCATCATGTCGTTGCTTTCGAGGATCCAGGAAGCTTCCCCTTCCGTGTATCCCTTTTCCTTGGCCCGTGAGATGATGCGGGCGTAGAAGATGCCCTCGATGCCCAGCTTGCGGTAAGCCTCCGTCACACCCAGCAGGATGACGCGCACCCTTTTGATCCTTTTGCGCAGGAACAGCAATTTGAAAATGCCGGTGGGTAGCAGGCGGCCCCTTTTGATGGTGCGGGTGATGACGTTGACATCGGGGACTGCCAGGGCGAAGGCGACCAACTGGCCCTCGTGCTCCGCCATGAGGGCGAAATCGGGGTCAATGATCATTTTCATTTCCTTGGCCAGTCGGTCGAACTCGGCATCGGTGGGCGGGACGAAGCCCCAGTTTTTATCCCAGGCTGATTTATACACCTGCCGGACCGCGACGATTTCCCTGTTGAAATGCTTCATGTCAAGGTTCCTGAAAGAAATGCCCCGTTTTAGGAGCCGTTCCTCCAGCATTTTCGACAGGCGCACGGACTTCAGGTCGGCCTCGGCAGTCTTGCCCAGATAGGCGAGAAGGTCCATTTTCTTTGTAAACCCATAGCGTTCCAGGAATGCTGCGTAGTAGGGTTTGTTGTAGGACATCATCACCACGGGTGGGCTGTTGAAACCCTCCACCAGGAGTCCTGCCACGTCGTTGGTCGTGAAATTGGCAGGGCCAATCACGCCATCCAGGCCTTGGTTTTTAATCCAGGTGCAGGCGGTATCGAGCAATTGGCGGGCCACCTCATAATCCTCGATGACATCGAAGAAACCGAAATAGCCGACATTGGTATCAGCGAAGCGATTGTACTCGTTGTTGCGAATGGCGGCAATCCTGCCGATGACCTGGCCGTTGTGCTGGGCCAGGAAAAGCCTGGCTTCGGAATGCAGGAAAAAGGGATTCTTATTTTCATCGAGCATTTCCTGTTGCCCGATGTAGATTTCAGGCACGTAGTTGGGATCTCCGGCGTACAGGTCGTGCGGGAAATCGATAAAACGGGCCTTGTCCCTCTTGCTGTTTACTTCAACGAGTTCCATTGACACAGATTAAGCGGGTTGACCTGTTTGCACATCCAGTTTTTTTGCGATGGCAGCCAGTTTGCTGATGGCTTCTTCAATCTGGTCAAAAGTATGAGTTGCCATGAGGGAGAACCGAATGAGCGAGTCCTCCGGCGCCACGGCAGGGGTGATGACCGGGTTTACGAAGACACCTTCATCCTGGAGCAGCCGGGTGAGCATGAAGGTCTTGTTCACGTCGCGGATGTAGATGGGGATGATGGGCGTTTCGGAGTGACCGGTGTCGAACCCGAGGTCGTCCAGCATTTTCTTGGCAAGGTGGGTGTTGGCCCAGAGGCGGTCGAGGCGTTCCGGTTCCTCCTGCATGAGTTCGAGGGCGGCGATGACGGCGGCGGCGTTGGCCGGGGCGATGCTGGCGCTGAAGATCAGGGCGCGTGCGTTGTGCTTGAGCCAGTTGGCGATTTCATGGCTGGTGGCGATGAAGCCGCCGATGGTGGCGAGGGACTTGGAGAAGGTGCCCATGATGAGGTCCACCTCGTCGGTGAGTCCGAAGTGGTTGGCGGTACCCTTGCCCAGCTCGCCCATGACGCCGAGGCCGTGGGCATCGTCCACCATGACGTTGGCGTTGTATCGCTTGGCGACCTCTACGATTTCCGGCAGTTTGGCCACGTCGCCTTCCATGCTGAAGACGCCGTCCATGATGACGAGGGCCATGTCTTCGGGGCCTCTTTCCTTGCCGACGCGTTGGAGCACGGTTTCGAGGGACTCGATGTTGTTGTGCTTGTACTTGCGGGTGGTGGCGAAGGAGAGGCGGGTGCCGTCCACGATGGAGGCGTGGTTGAATTCATCGCTGACGATGAAGTCCTTTCTGCCGAGGATGGAGGAGATGACGCCGAGGTTCACCTGCATGCCGGTGGAGAAGACGATGGCTTCTTCCTTGCCGGTGAATGCGGCGAGTTTTTCCTCCAGTTCGATGTGGAGGTCCAGGGTGCCGTTGAGGAAGCGGGAGCCGGCGCATCCGGATCCGTACTTGTCAATGGCTTTTTTTGCGGCCTCTTTGAGTTTAGGATGGTTGGTCAGCCCCAGGTAGCTGTTGGAGCCGAACATGAGGACGTCTCTTCCGTTGATTTTTACAACCGTATCCTGGTCACTTTCTATGACCCGGAAGTAGGGGTACACGCCGGCGGCTTTTGCATCCTGCGGGGCAGTGTACCGCTTCATCTTCTGTTGGAGCAGGTTCATAAGTTTCTCTGGTATTTAGCGAATGAATATGAATGATGTTTACAAAATGCAAAATTGAGAAAAAATTGTCTTCACCGCCGGATTATATCGGCAAATGCCATGATTGTTTGTTCCGTCGGGTTTCGCTGGTTTCGGTTTCGTTCTGCCATCACAGCCACCGGTGGTACATGGCCGCTGAAAAGGGGATAGTCTAAAAAGCCTCCTGGCGAGGCGCCTTCCAATTGATGGTGCTCGTGGCTTCGCCACGAGCACCAAAAACCCCTCTCTCTCGGCGGATTGGCGAAACCAAACCGCCGAGAGAGAGGAAGGGTGGGTTCACGGCGGACCTCAGGTCCGCCGTGAACCCATTCCTGAGGCCAATCGGCACCGGCGGAATAAATTTCAAAAGCACCCATGGCGTTCTGGTGGATGGTGC
>JBEAYO010000017.1:0-16892 GCA_041159285.1 Bacteroidota bacterium
ATCAGGTGCGCTGCCCTCATCCATTGACGATGCTGCATGCTGTCCATCAACAGAAACCCACCTCCATCGAGCCAACCCAGGTAATCATCTGGCGTTTGAACCAGGTAAAATCCATTTTCCTTTTTCAAAACACGGAGCGAAGTGCCCATCAATGCCTGCGTTGAAAGTTCTGCCGCGTGACGGGGTTGAGACCTGAGATTGCAAACTGAGACCGTCACGATGCCATGGTGCCGTCCACCGAGCATGGCAGCGGGAAGCAGTTGAAGGCTGTCAATAAATTTTATCCCCTTTGCCTCCAAACCCGACAAAAGTGAAGTTCTGGCTTGCGACAGGTTGGTTTCTCCCAGCAGCACAGGAGGGTTTCCAGCCAGCATAGTGTCCACTTTAAAAACAGCAACGCGCCGGTCCGGCGCGAATTCCTTCTCTACGCGTCTGATTTCCTGCCTTACAGATGAAATTTCTGCGGGAATTCCACAGGCGCCGGCAATAATGGCCAGCATGAAACACCAAAGCACTAATATTCTCATCTCTTTTTGATTGCAAAGTTTGCTGAAGCATGATTGTATGCCATGTACAAATCTAATGACTTGCTTTGCAACAATTGATTATTTACCTTATTTTGTTTTGAAAATGAAAGAAAAGAAGCGGGCTCAGGGCTTTGTTCATCTTTCCTGCAGCGCCTTGGGATGTTGTCAAAAGTCGAGGCTGTCTCAAAAGGCACCTTGGCGAGGGCCTTCTCTCAAAAGGCGAATGAGGCTGTCTCAAAAGACCCGGCAATCCGTTCCGCAGATGCCGGTTAGCCCCCGGAAGGGGCAAACAGGCACAGAAGAAACAAATTTCAAAAGATGGAAGAAAATCTCATCATAAATATTCAAAATCTGCGCATTACACAGGAAGAATTCCTGGTGCGGATGGTAGTGGCAGCTGGAATAGGGCTTACCATAGGCTTAGAACGGGAATTTGCCTCACGGTCGGAGGCGAGGAAGACATTTGCAGGCCTGCGGACCTTCACCATCATCGTCCTGCTCGGCTTCCTGCTGGCCTTCCTGAGCCTGCTGTTTTCCGTCTGGTTGTTCATCGCCGGTTTCGCATGCCTCGGGTTGCTGACCGCTCTGTCATACTGGATGAGCTCCAGGGACGGCGACATAGGCGGAACATCCGAAATGGCGGGGCTGGTAGCCTTCCTGCTGGGAGGCACTACATTGACGGGATTCATTGCAGAGAGCATGGCCATCACAGTGGTCATGCTGGTTTTGCTCTCCCTCAAGGTCAAGTTTAAAGCCATCATCGGAAGAATCACCCAGGAGGAAATCTACGCCTTCGTGTCCTTTGTGGTGGTAGCCTTGTTAGTGCTCCCCTTTCTGCCGGATATTTACACCGGCCCATACGGAACACTGAACCCCAGGGAACTGGGCTGGGTTGTCGTCATCACCTCCGGCGTGGGCTTCGCCGGTTATTTGGCGATGAAATTCCTGGGCCCCAATAAAGGCATCCTGGTGACAGGATTCCTGGGAGGGCTGGTTTCGAGTACAGCTGTGACCTGGATTTTCTCCAAGAAAAGTAAAGAAGCCCCTGTGCTGGCAGCACACTACGCAACCGCCATCATCGCCGCTTGCACTGTCATGACTGCCCGGGTGGCCATCTGGGTGGCGGTCTTCAATTTCAGATTGTTGCAGGCCCTGTTGCTTCCCTTGTCTATGGTGCTGTTAGCAGGAATCGCTTATGCCTGGATCCTGAGAAAAAATGCGATTCGGGGCAACGTAGAAGGCGAGTTGCCTTTGGGATCGCCTTTAAATCTAAAAGATGCCGTATTTTTTGGGCTCATCTATTCCTGCATCCTCGTTTTGATTAGGTTTTCCAGCGAACAGTACGGAATTGCCGGCATTTACATATCAAGTGCACTGGCCAGCCTCACCGATGTTGATGCAGTCACCATCTCCATTGCAAAACTGGGCAGCGAGGTCATATCCAAACTGGATGCTCAAAACGCAATTTTGCTGGCCACTGTCTGCAACACCATTGTGAAAGCTTGCATCGGACTCATGGCAGGGAGCCCGGCGCTGAGGCTCCATCTGCTCAAAGGGTTCGGGGCGATTTTGCTGGCGGGTGCGGCTGGTTTCCTGTGGCTGAATTTGCTGTAGAAACGTATTTCGCGCTTTTGCTTCTGATAATCTGCAAATTACCGTAAGTTTGCCTAAAACAAAACAGATTGGAAGATCATCATCTAACTGAGACGGAGAAGAAAAATACCGCTGCTGAAAAGACAACACCCCTGATGCAGCAGTATTTTAAAATGAAATCAAAACACCCGGATGCAATCCTGCTGTTCAGGGTAGGGGATTTCTATGAAACCTTCGGAGAAGATGCTGTTAAGACCTCAAAAGCGCTCGGCATCATTCTCACCAGCCGGAACAACGGCGGCAGCGATATCGAGCTGGCCGGCTTCCCTCATCATGCCATTGACATGTACCTGCCGCGCCTGGTGAGGTCTGGTTATCGCGTCGCCATCTGCGAACAACTGGAAAAACCCTCCCCTGAAAAGAAAATCGTCAAACGGGGTGTTACTGAGATTGTCACGCCGGGCGTTACAACGGATGAGAAACTACTGGACCACAAGACCAATAATTTCCTGGCCTCGGTGGCATTAGGAAAAAAAGACAGGGCGGGAATCGCTTTCCTCGATATCTCTACGGGAGAATTCTTTGTATCGGAAGGAGAGATTACTTACGTGGACAAACTCCTGCAGAGTTTCAACACATCGGAAGTCATTTTTTCCAAAAGCAAGACCAAGGATTTTCAACAGTTTTTCGGCGACAGATTCTATACCTATACCCTTGATGATTGGGTTTATGCACTGGATTTCACCCGCGAGAAGCTCCTTCAGCATTTCGACGTATCATCCCTCAAGGGGTTCGGCGTCGAGGACATGGAACTGGCCCAGATAGCCGCCGGAGCGGCGCTGCATTATCTCTCCACCACGGAAAACAAAAACCTGAGGCACATCGCAGGCATCAGCCGCATTCATCCAGAAAAATACGTCTGGCTGGACCGCTTCACCATCCGCAATCTGGAATTGGCCTACAGCCAGCAAGAAGGCGGCAACTCACTGCTGGAGGTCCTCGATAAAACCGTTACGCCCATGGGCGGACGGCTCATGAAAAAATGGGTCGTCCTGCCATTGACCTCCCTTAGCGAAATCGGCAACAGGCAGGATGTGGTGCAGTTCTTCCTGGAACATCCTGATATTGCTGCCGAAGCTGAAACCAGCATGCGGCAAATGGGCGACCTGGAAAGGCTTATCTCAAGGGTATCCCTGGCCAAGATACAACCACGGGAGGTGGTGCAACTCAAAAAGGCACTGGAAGCAGTAGAGCCGCTCAAGCAGCTGCTGTCGGCATCAGGAAGCACCTATCTGGAAAAAATGGCAGACGGCCTGAACCCCTGCAAGACGCTGCAAACGGAAATCGGCAGGCAACTGGTTCAGGATCCTCCCACGCTGATTGCCAAGGGAGGCGTTATAGCCGACGGATTCCATCCGGAACTGGATGACCTCAGGCACACGGTGAGAAATGCACAGCAGTTGCTGCTCTCTATCCAACAACAGGAGTCCGAAAGAACTGGAATTGACAACCTGAAGATCGGCTTCAACAGCGTTTTCGGCTACTATCTCGAGGTCACGAACAAGTATAAGGACAAAGGTTTGATTCCTGACTCCTGGATCCGCAAACAAACCCTGGCAAACTGCGAGCGCTACATCACGGAAGACCTTAAAACCCTGGAGGCCAAAATCCTCAGCGCCGAGGAAAAGATTTCAGTGCTTGAAGAACGACTTTACAATCAGCTGGTTTTGTCGCTGGCCGACTACATCCAGCCAGTACAGCACAATGCCTCGCTGGTTGCCCGCCTGGACTGCCTGCTGTCATTTGCCAGGGTGGCCGAGAAAAATCACTACACTAGACCCGTCATCGATGAGAGCTTCGTCATTGAAATCAAAAATGGCAGACACCCGGTCATCGAGCGCAAACTTGCAGTGGGAGAGCAGTATGTCCCCAACGATGTATGGCTGGACAATGAGGAGCAGCAGATCATCGTCATCACCGGCCCAAACATGTCTGGTAAATCTGCCATCCTGCGTCAAACGGCACTCATTTGCCTGATGGCTCAGATGGGCAGTTTTGTACCGGCCCAAAGTACGCGGATGGGCTTGATTGACAAAGTGTTCACCAGGGTAGGGGCATCTGACAACATAGCGGCAGGCGAGAGCACCTTCATGGTGGAGATGAATGAAACAGCCAGCATCATGAACAACATCTCTTCCAGAAGCCTGATCCTGCTCGATGAAATCGGCAGGGGAACCAGCACCTACGATGGCATTTCCATCGCCTGGTCCATCGCGGAATACCTCCATGAGCACAACAACCTGCGACCCAAGACCCTTTTTGCCACCCACTATCACGAACTGAACGAACTAGCCAACAAGTTTTCAAGAATAAAGAACTACAATGTTTCAGTAAAGGAGGTGAACCAAAAAGTCCTTTTTCTCAGAAAACTAAGCCCTGGCGGCAGCCAGCACAGCTTTGGCATTCACGTGGCCCGAATGGCAGGGATGCCAAAAAACATTGTCGAAAGGGCTGCCGACATTCTCGTACAACTGGAAGAAAAGCATATCGAGCCTTCTTCCGGGTCTAACGTTGCCAAACCCTCCGTGAAGAGCGCTCCAACCCGCGATATTTCACCTTCCAACTACCAGCTCAGCATCTTTGAGACGTTTGACCCAAGCATTGGACGCATCAAGGAGATTCTGCTGGGCATGGAGGTCAATACCATGACTCCGGTGGAATGCCTTGTGAAATTAAGTGAGTTGAAACGCCTGGCGGAGGAAAGCGACGGGCAGGGCTGACCGGGCTGCACGCATTCTTATTTTTTACCGCCTCAGGAGTGTTCTAAGGACAGCGAGAACTGCCAGTCTACAGGGCCCTCGGCACAGCAACCCGCTCAATCTCGGCCAGGTAGGATCCCAGGCCGGTCTTCCACCATCATAGTACCCTTGCCCACATTTCCAATGGAAAACTCCGCGTGCTGCTTCCCAATTGATCTTCCGCCTTTGCCTGCTATGAATTCATGCGATGCACTCTCGGCATGATGCTGCCCGATACCTGAAGTAGTGTCTTTTCTGGTGAGTAAATGGAGGGCAAAAAACAGCAACACCAGCTTCAACCAATGCTGGCCGGCCCAGTTGAGGATAGATACAAGTTCGCGCTGTTGCTCAGGTTTGCGGTGGATGTTGAATTCTACCATGACGATTGAATTTAATGACTGTTTGTTCTTGTAGTTGTTTTGCCTTGCCCTTGACTTGGTGAACTATTGCAATGCAAATTTAAAACAAATTTTTTGTTTATAAAATAATTTAAAACTATTTATTTGTTTTTGGATTAAAAAAAAATAATGCAGCCCTTAACTTGGGTCCATGCATTGTCGAGTATTTCTCCCGCCAGGCTTGCGCCAAATGAAAATTGTGGGTTCAGCCTTACACCATCCTTGTCAAACATTTCGTTTATTTGCAGCATTTAGTTTTTACCTGGAAAATTTGCACAACTCAACTGGCTACACATTAAGTTCACTAATAATGCACCATGCTGATAGTATGTGACGGCGGATCCACAAAGGCAGACTGGAAAATCCTGGCGGACAACGGCTCGGTTATCAGCCGCACCACTCATGGATTCAATCCCAATTACAATGCGATTGAAGCGGTTGAAGCCCTGTTGAAGAGAGAGTTTGGCAGCTTACTGGCATCAGACCAGAAAGGCACGCTTTACTATTACGGTGCCGGATGTTCAGATGAAAAAAGATGCAACGCAGTGGCAGCAGCGCTGGCTACCTTCTTCCGTTCTTTTCAAATAGAGGTCAATACAGACATGCTGGGTGCTGCCAGAGCTACCTGTGGGAAAAATCCAGGCATTGCCTGCATCTTGGGAACTGGCTCGAATTCCATGCTATACGATGGATGCGGGCAGTCAGACCAGGTTGCCAACCTTGGTTTCCTGCTAGGAGACGAGGGAAGTGGCGCACAGATTGGAAAGCGGATCATCCAGTCCTACTTCTACCGTGAAATGCCGCAGGAACTCGTCCCCCTCATGCAGACAGCATGTCCGGGGGGTAGGGAAGAAATGCTCGACAAGGTTTACAAAAGCGGCGGGGTGCCAGCTGCCTACCTTGCCACCTTTGCCAGCCTGTTTGCCAGCCAAACCGATCATCCCTTCATCAGGAACATTTTCCGCGAAAATTTCCTTGAATTCCTGAAACGCCATGTGCTAAAGTATGAGAAGCACCAGGAAATGCCTGTCAACTTTGCGGGATCCATTGCCTTTTACCACCAGGAAATCCTCGTGGAAGCCTTGCTGTCACTTAAACTACGTCCCGGCCAGATCGTTCAGAAACCGATTGCCGGTTTGTTTGGATACCATCTCAGCTTTTTATCAGAACAATAAGGTTTATCATGATACAGAAGTATAAGAGAATTGCCGTTTTTACCTCCGGTGGCGATGCACCCGGCATGAACGCAGCTTTGAGGGCTGTTGTAAGGACAGCAGCAAACTACGAATTGGAAGTCTTCGGAATTCAAGGCGGTTATGAAGGCATGATCGAGGGCAACCTGAGAATGCTGGAAGTAAGGGACGTGGGGAATATCATTCAACGCGGGGGCACCTTTCTCAAGACAGCGAGGAGCCTCAGGTTTCTGACGCCTGAGGGCAGAAAATCGGCCTTTGACACCCTGAAGCGCAATAAGATAGAAGCCTGTATCGCCCTTGGCGGCAATGGCACTTTCACCGGAGGTGATTTGTTCCACAAGGAATTCGGCATTCCGGTAATCGGCGTTCCCTGCACCATTGACAACGACCTCTACGGTACGGATTTCACCATAGGCTTCGACACAGCAGTCAACACGGCCGTCGAGGCGGTGGATAAGATCCGGGACACGGCGGAATCCCACGATCGCCTTTTCCTGGTGGAGGTCATGGGCAGAAATTCAGGCTTCCTGGCACTCTACACGGCAATCGCCAGCGGTGCCGGCAACGTCCTGCTTCCTGAGAAGGAAATGGGATTGGATGAACTGCTGCTGAGCCTGCAAAAATCCAGCCGCCGGAAAAAATTGTTCAGCCTCATCATCGTTGCAGAGGGAAATCCCATTGGTTCGGCGGATTCAATCGCCACGGCCATCAAGGAAAAATTTGACAACCTCGATGTCCGCGTTGCAGTCATTGGGCATCTTCAGAGAGGTGGTGCCCCCAGCGGCCAGGATAGACTGCTGGCGAGCCGCCTTGGAAATGCTGCAGTAGAGGCATTGCTCGACGGCCACAAGAACGCCATGGTTGGAATGATAGGGGACCAGATAAAGCATACGCCTCTCTCCATCGCCATTAAGAATCAGAAGGAAATCAACCTCGACCTGCTGCGCCTGGCAGAAATGCTCGCCATCTAAAGGCGTCTGGGTGCTCATCCCCACTGATGACAACTATCGCCAGCGGCACCAGGGCATGTGGAAGCCTGTAAACGACCTCGTGTAACCATTGGTGAAGGCTCTCCAGTGGAAATGCGAGGTAAAAATTGCCCCAAATCCTTGCGATTGCGGTAGCCAAACCCCAAAAAGCCGCATACAGCAAAATGTACCTGCTCCATTTTATCGGCAAAAAACAGCCGATTGCCACTACAAAGTCCATAATTCCTGCAGCTTGCAGAAAAAGCAAGGTTTCGCGCTCGCCCATGCCGAGTATGTTCATCGTCATGGTCATGAAGCTCCCTGGAATTGGATAATACCCAAGGGCATACAGACCATGGCAGCTGAAGGTCAGTGCAATGGCCAGCCTTTCCAGCCAAATCAAGCGTTTTTCCATTTGCGGATCTTTTTTCAGCGCAAGAAGCAGGAAGTATGGGACTCCGAACTGCAACGTGTACTCTAAAAATTGGCCGGCGTGGTAGAATGATTCCTTGGTGTAAAGCAGGGCCAGCATTGCCAGGCTGACAGAGCCTGCACTGATCAATACCCCCGGCAGCGACCTTGCAGACCTTACAGCCAAAACGCAAAAGGCACAAATGAGGTAGAACACTCCAATGGCAATAATAATCCCCGAAATTCCATCGTCCACTGCAGCGCTGGCGGCAAAGTCATGCCAAGTCATGGAGGAAAAAACGCCAATAACAGGCTCCATGATGTCCTGGTCCCAAAGCAACTCCCGGTATGGAGCATCCCAGAATAAATGTTGCCAGGCTCTGCCCGCAAACACAGAAAACGCAGCCAGGCGCAACAGCTTTACATGAAGAGCATCAGAATGAATCATGGTAGTTCGTTTGAAAAATGAACTTTTTTGAAAATCTGAGTGTTTTTCAGGCCAAATAACTCCCAAAATCACTGTACATGGAAACTGAAAAAATTCTCAAGGAAGTTCGATTTCACACCACCCGCAGTTCAGGCCCGGGTGGACAGCATGTCAACAAAGTTGAGACAAAGGTGGATCTTCGCTTTGACATTCCCAACTCTAAAGCCTTGAATGATGCCGAGAGAGAGTTGCTGATAGTGTTTTGCCAAGGCAAGCTTACCAAGGAAGGCATTCTCATATTGAGCAGTCAAAACAGCAGATTTCAGCTTGCCAACAAGGAGGAAGTAATCCGGCAATTCTTACTTTTGCTTTCAAATGCTTTTAAGCCCCGGAAAAAAAGAAAGGCCGTAAAACCGTTGGTAGCAGGCCGGCTGGAACGCATTAAGAACAAAAAACTCAATTCTGAGAAAAAGGCATTGAGGCAAAAGTTGTTTTAGCAGATTGTCTTCAGGCTTTAACTTCAATCCTGAGTCAGTCTCGTTTTAACCTCTACTGAACCTTTGACATTCATTAATAGCTAATTGTTTAGCACCGCTTGCAGATGCCATTGGCCTCCCGCAAAGTGCGCGGGGCACTTAGGCACTCCGCTGACCACCCTTTCTCGGAGGCCAGTGGCATCTGCAAGGGGTGCTAAACAGTTTCAATAAATGTTTCAATTTCTTGTACATGATGCCAAATAACTCCGCCATCGAGGCACCGCTCTCCCAGTCTAATTCCGAGAAAAATCCCTTCGATCTCAATACCATTGAAGAAGCGCTGGAGGACATCAGAAATGGCAAAATCATCATTGTGGTCGATGATGAAGACCGCGAGAACGAGGGCGATTTCATTTGTGCGGCAGAATGCGTGACGCCGGAAATCATCAACTTCATGGCGACGCACGGGCGGGGACTGATTTGTGCTCCAATTGAAGAGAAAAGAGCGGAGCAACTCGGGCTAACCATGATGGTACCCGACAACACCGCGTTGCACGAGACAGCCTTCACCGTGTCCATAGACCTGATTGGGAACGGTTGCTCCACCGGTATTTCGGCCTATGACAGGGCTACCGGCATCAGGGCCCTGGTCAACCCAGCGACAAAACCCTCTGATTTTGCCAAGCCTGGTCACATCTTCCCGCTCAGGGCAAAGTCAGGCGGTGTGCTGCGGAGAACAGGACATACAGAGGCTGCCATTGACCTGGCCAGGCTGGCAGGTTTTCAGCCCGCCGGGGTGCTGGTAGAAATCCTCAATGAGGATGGCTCCATGGCCAGACTTCCCCAACTGGTCGAAATAGCCGGAAGATTCAACCTGAAGATCATTTCAATCAAGGACCTCGTGGCCTACCGCATGAGAAACGAGCGGCTCATCAAGAGGGAATTCACCATGCCCTTTAAAAACCGCTTTGGAGAATTCGAGCTGATTGCCTATTCCCAGGAAAGCACCAACGACGTGCACCTCGCCATTATCAAGGGCATCTGGCAACCGGAAGAACCCGTGCTGGTCAGGGTCCATTCCTCCATGGAAGGCAACGACTTGCTGAGCTTCATATTCGATGACCTGGGAGCAGACCTGCATCGATGCTTCGAACTTATTTCACAGGAGGGTAAGGGCGCTATCGTCCTCATGCGGCATAGTGACAAGGACCTGTCGCTGCTCAGTTTCCTGCAAAACAGGTCCCAGCAACTGATTGCCGGCTCCTCCCAGAAGCCATTCCGGGGCAGGAGAAGCCAGCAAATGGAGCAGCGGGATTACGGCATTGGCGCTCAAATCCTCAGGGACCTTGGAATCTCCAGAATCCGGCTCATTTCCAGAAGCACTACCAGAAGGATAGGCATGATCGGTTTCGGTCTTGAGATCGTGGAAGTAACTACTGGGTTGTCTGGCATCTAAGTGGTTTTACCTTGTAAGGTGGCCTTTGTTCTTTTCCGCACGTAGAATTCCCCCAGAGGCCAGCCTGAGGAAATATTGATTATCTTACGGGGTTAAGCAGCAACAAGCCAAGGAGACCCGTCCTTAGGCAGTCTTTACCATTATCTTCTTCTCCTGCCGTTCTACAATCCGGCCCACAGGAACTGCGTGTTCTGAAAGTCCCTGGTCTCGCAGTAATGACTCAACCGCTTCTTTTCTGTGGGAATCCACCGTGAACAGCAAACCTCCGTTTGTCTGTGGGTCTGGCAGCAACATAAACGCCTCCATCACGTCAATTCCGGGACCGAAACCGACTGCTTGTCCATAACTGCTCCAGTTCCTGGTGGTTGCATCCGGAGAAATCCGCTGAGCGATGTAAGCGGATACCCCCTCAATCCTGCCGATGTTCGGATAGAACAATTCTGCTGAGACATTGCTCCCGTCCAACATTTCCATCAAGTGACCCAGCAAGCCGAAGCCAGTCACATCGGTCATGGCAGTCACACCTTCCTGGCACCCCAGCAGGAAACCTATGGAATTGACCCTGGTCATGACATTAATCAGTGCTTCCCGGTGCACTTCGTCCAGTTTCCCTCGCTTCATGGCGGCGGATAGGATCCCGCTTCCCAATGGCTTGGTAAGGTAGAGGTAGTCGCCTTCCCTGGCCGTGTTGTTTCGCTTAAGATCAGAGATTTTGACACTGCCTGTGACTGCAAGCCCGAACACCGGCTCTGATATGTCGATGCTATGCCCGCCTGCCAGGGGAATGCCAATGGCTTCGCAGGTGCTTCTGGCACCAGACAAAACCAGTGCAGCAGCCTCCAGGGGAATCCTGTCCACTGGCCATCCAAGAATTGCAATTGCCATGAGCGGTTTTCCTCCCATGGCATAGACATCGCTGATGGCGTTGGCAGCGGCAATTCTTCCGAAATCCTGTGGATCGTCAACGATGGGCGTGAAAAAGTCAGTAGTGCTGACCAAGGCAGACCCATCGCCCATGTCCAGCACAGCGGCGTCATCGCGGGTTTGCAGCCCCACCAGCAGGCCGGGAAAGTGAGATTGGCCAGGAATTCCAGCGAGGATCTTGTCTAAAACGCGAGGTGAAATTTTACACCCGCAACCGGAACCCTTGCTGAACTCTGTCAGCCTCAAGCCGGAAGTTTGCTCAGAGTTGGTGTGCATCTGCTACGGAAATTATTTTTTCAGCCAGCAACCGGGGTTCCAGCCGATCAGCTTCTATCTGCTCCATGCGGCTGAAACTGCCCTTTGAGGTGGCGTGAGTGTATGTCTTGTCGTAATACTCCAATGCTATGGCCGTAGCCCTGACTATGTCGCCATTTCGGAAGGATTGCAGGGCTTCCCGCACGTGTTGTCCGCCCATTCTCTTCTCAATTTTTAGCAGGCAAGCCTCCAGTTCCGCCTCCCCGAATTGACCGTAGCCGGCAATGAGGTATTCAAGTCTTTGCTCAAATGGCACCTCCAGCCTGATCAACGGGGCACTGCGCGCCTGGTCCCAGAAACCCTGGGGTATGAAAACCCTGCCGATGCTGCGGCTCTCATTCTCTATCCAGATGCGTCGGCTGCCATCCAGGACTGACAGTGCATGGAACAGATTGTTTTCAAACTGTTCAACAGTTGGCTGTGGGGCCTGCCCAAGCGCCCCGAAAGCCGAGCCCTTGTGATTTGCCAGTCCCTCCAGGTCTATGACTTGCTCCCCCAGGGCCTTCAGATGCTGGAGAATCTCAGTCTTGCCGCTGCCTGTCTTACCTCCGAGCACGACCAGGCGCAGCGGTCGGCTGGTAAAACACTCCAGCAAATTGTTTCTGTAGGCTTTGTAGCCTCCGGTCAATATATCGACCTGGAAACCTGAGAATTCCAACAAGGTAGCGATGCTGGAGCTTCTCTTTCCACCCCTCCAGCAGTGAACGGCGACCTTGCGGCCTGGAGCAAGCCGAAAGGCTTCCCTGACGTATCCAGCCATTTTAAAACCTGCAATTTCAAGGCCGCGAAAGTAAGCTTTTTCCGGACTTGATTGTTTATACAACGTGCCTACTTCCGCTCGCTCTTCGTTGCTGAACAAGGGTAGGTTGAGGGCACCAGGAATATGCCCCTGCTCGAACTCAGCAGGAGTCCTGACGTCCAGCAGCACGAATCCGCGGGATTGTTGTTCTAAAAAATCAGTGGCAGCCAAAGCCTGCATAGGAAAAGTAGCGTTGTGATAAAAATGAATCAGCCAAAGTACAACAAGCATCCAGGGCTTCTTGTTGCTTACAGGCTTTATGAAAAGACCATCTTGCCAGGAGCCATGTCATAAGGGGGCACGAGGCGAAGTTCCGGGTATCTAAAAACCCTGCGCAGTCACTTAAAACCGGCCTTTGGCAGATAAAAACATTTTCTTAATCGAAAGGATTACAACATTCCGCATAAATAATTGAATATTGGCTCAAATTTAGGCAAGCAATGAAAGTCTTGACAAGAATATTTTACGAAAGTGCAGCCCAGGCCCTGGGGCAACTGGTATCAAACCGCCTGAGGACCTTCCTGTCCCTGCTGGGGGTAACCATCGGCATCTTCTGCATCATCGGCGTCCAGTCCGCTGTCAACTCCCTGCAAGATAACATCATGGGTAGCCTCAAGAAATTGGGTGACGATGTCATCTACATTCAAAAGATGCCGTGGAACGAGGATCCGGGGCAAAATTTCTGGAAATACCAGCGAAGACCCAATCCCGATTATGAAGACTTCGAGGCCATCAAGAGGAAGTCCAAGAAAGCCGGTTTGGTGGATTACCACGTCTTCATCGGCACGAAAACATTGAAGTACCGCTCCAACAGCGTAGAGCGCGTATTTGTGGCAGCTGTCACCTACGACTTTGAAAAGCTCTTCAACTCCGAATTTGAGAAGGGCCGCTATTATTCCCCGACGGAATACCACTATGCCATGAATAAGATCCTGATAGGCCACCAGGTTGCTACAGAACTATTTGGCTCTGTGGACCCGATCGGAAAAACAGTGAACATGGGAGGGCGGGACATGGAGGTAATCGGCGTTTTTGAGAAATCAGGCAAGGATTTGCTGAAAGTCATGGATTTTGACAATGCAATCGTGATTTCATATGAACTGGCAAAGAAGGTTGCCAATGTAAAAACCACCAATTTCTGGGGAACCACGATCAATGTAAAGGCCAAACCAGGTGTTTCCCTGCAGGAACTGAAAGATGACCTCACCTGGGTGCTGCGTTCAGAAAGGCAGATCAAACCTCGGGAGAAAGATAACTTTGCACTGAACAGCTTGTCGATACTGGCAAATTTGCTGAACAACGTTTTTGGCGTGCTGAACATGGTGGGTTTTGCCATCGGGATATTTGCAATCATGGTGGGCATGTTCAGCGTAGCCAACATCATGTTTGTGTCAGTGAAAGAGCGAACCAACATTATCGGCATCAAGAAGGCGCTGGGGGCCAAGCAATCAGTCATTCTGTCGGAATTCTTGATAGAATCCGTCGTCCTGTGTCTCATCGGAGGGTTCATCGGCCTGCTGCTTGTTTTCCTCGTGCTGCTCTCTTTGAGAGACCTGCTGCCATTTCCAATTTACCTGGATGCCGCCAACATGTTCTGGGGGGTATTCATTTCAGCCGTGGTTGGTGTTTTATCGGGGTTCATCCCCGCCTTGCAGGCAGCGCGGATGGATCCGGTGGAGGCGATGCGGCAAAAGTAACGCGCCCTGAGGCATTTCAAACTCTTTGAGCATGAACCTGGGCAAACACATTGACTTAACCTCCTTGAGGCAATACCTTGAGTTTAAGAAGGAAAGGGGCGTTGTATATATCTATGATCCTGTCAGGCGGAAGTTTTTGGTCCACACCCCCGAGGAAACTGTCCGCCAGTTGGTTTTACAGTTCTTGATCAGGGAGAGGAATTATCCAGCCAGCCTTCTGGCCGTGGAAAAGCTAATCAAGGTGAACGAAATGCCCAAAAGATTCGACATCCTTGCCTTTGACAAATCAAACCGCCCCCTCCTGCTGGTGGAATGCAAAGCCCCCCAGATTAGGGTTTCAGCCGATGCCTTTTTCCAAAGCTCCGCATACAATCTTGTGTTGAACGTGCCTTTCATGCTGGTGACCAACGGCCTGGAAATTTATTGTTGCAGGATGGACTATGAAAACAAATCCTATTCCTTCCTGAGTGAAATCCCACCGTATCCTATGGGAAATAGTTGACGAGTTCTTTGGGTTGGTTTTAGAGTGTTTAGTATTTCTTCTTACTGAAAACCAATATATCAGGCGCTTGCTGCGGATTTTTTCAGTCATTTATCCCGATAAATTCCTTCACAGACCCTGTGCGATCATCCTAAACTAATGATTTTCAGTTTGAATAAATTTTAAGCATGCTCTTCAGGTAGGAGAAATTTTAAACATGCCTTAGACAATATTAGAAACTCAAGTTAATTTTGGGCTCGGAATAGCCGGACTTACAACGGCGTTGTGAATGTATTATCATGAAAACTGCAAGTGGCAGCCCTCCATCGGAGGCCTTTGCCAGCCTGCAAGTCAACCAAACTCTTTGAAACGAGGTTTTAGCCTTTTAACCAAATGAGTTATGCACAGGATATTATGAGAAAAGAAAAAATTCTGGTAACAGGAGCAAACGGACAGATTGGATCTGTGTTGACTACAGCCTTAAGGCATCTATATGGTGATGATGCTGTGATTGCAACCGATATAAGGCATGGCCAGGAAGATGGCCACTTCGAATTGCTGAATGTACTGGATGCCAAGGCCCTGGCTGAAGCCGTGGACAGGCACAGTGTAACCCAGATATACCACCTTGCAGCCATCTTGTCGGCTAAAGGTGAGGCAGACCCCCTTAATACCTGGCACATCAACATGAGCGGTCTTTTCAACATCCTGGAGGTGTCGAGGGAAAAGCATGTTTCCAAAGTCTTTCATCCCAGTTCCATTGCGGTTTTCGGAGCCGGCGTTCAGAGGGACAACACACCTCAGGATGTCGTACTGCAGCCAGGCACTGTCTATGGAATGAGCAAAGTAGCCGGTGAACTCTGGGCACAATACTACTTTCAAAAATACGGACTGGATATTCGCTCTCTGAGGTACCCTGGCGTCATCGGACATCAGAGCGAACCTGGTGGCGGAACCACGGACTACGCGGTAGAGATCTACCATTATGCTGTAAAAGGACTCAGCTACACCTGCTTTCTGGCCGAGCATACAACGCTGCCGATGATCTACATGGATGATGCCATCAGGGCGGCACTTGAATTGATGCAGGCACCAGCTGAACAGGTGAAGGTGAGGACCAGTTACAACCTGGCGGCAGTCAGTTTTTGCCCTGTTGAGATCGCTGCCAGCATAAAGCAGCTCGTTCCGGAGTTCAGGGTCAACTACCAGCCGGATTACAGGCAGAACATCGCCGAAAGCTGGCCGAAAAGCATAGATGATACACCGGCCAGACAGGACTGGAACTGGAAACCGGCTTTCAAGCTCCCTGAAATAACAAAAGACATGCTCTTGAATTTGAATAAAAAGTATGCCCTGGCAGGCCACTAAAATTTAAAACAGCAACTCATGTTTGAATCCGTCAAAGCATCCCTTCAGCGGGAGATACAGGAGATAAAAGACGCTGGACTCTACAAGTCCGAAAGGGTTATCGTTACACCCCAGGGTGCAGCGATCAGAACAGACCAAGGCAAGGAAGTGCTGAACTTTTGCGCCAACAACTACCTCGGTCTCTCATCCCACCCCGACGTCATCAAGGCAGCCCACGAAGCAATTGATACACATGGGTTTGGATTATCCTCCGTGAGGTTCATTTGCGGCACGCAGGATATACACAAAAGCCTTGAAAGAAAAATAGCCGACTTCCTTGGTCAGGAAGACGCCATACTTTATGCCGCGGCCTTTGATGCTAACGGCGGCCTGTTTGAACCCTTGCTCGGGGCGGAGGATGCCATCATCTCGGATGAATTGAACCATGCCAGCATTATCGACGGCATCCGCCTCTGCAAGGCACAGCGATTCAGGTACCGCCACAACGACATGGACGACCTGGAGGCTCAATTAAAGCTGGCATCCTCAGCCCGCAGAAAGATGATTTTCACAGATGGCGTCTTCAGCATGGATGGCACCATCGCCCAACTGCACAAGATATGTGACCTGGCAGAGAAATACGACGCCATGGTCGGAATAGACGAATGCCACGCCTCTGGCTTCCTCGGGAAAACCGGCAGAGGCACCCATGAGTACCGGGGAGTCATTGACCGCATTGACATCATCACAGGTACATTCGGCAAGGCCTTGGGCGGCGCCTCGGGAGGCTTCACCGCTGCCAGGAAGGAAATCGTCGAAATCCTCAGGCAAAGAAGCCGGCCCTACCTGTTCTCCAACACCCTGGCCCCCGCCATCGCCGGAGCCTCCATCGCGGTGATTGACATGCTGAGCAGTTCCACTGACCTCAGGGACAAACTCGAGCACAACACCCAGTACTTCAGGTCGAAAATGACGGCTGCCGGCTTCGACATCCTGCCGGGGGAGCATCCCATTGTGCCCATCATGCTTTACGATGCCGTGCTGGCGCAAAAATTTGCTGCGGAATTATTACAGCGCGG
>JBEAYO010000018.1:0-15709 GCA_041159285.1 Bacteroidota bacterium
GGCCCGGTGGGCGCCGAGGCTGTCTCAAAAGGCTTTCGCCGCCTCCGGCGGCGAAATAAAATAACGAGGCTGTCTCAAAAGACTCTTTGGCGAGGCGTCTTCTCGCAAAAGGCGCGCGGCCGGCCGCAGGCTCTTTCCGGAAGCCGATATCGGCACCGGCGGAACGGATTGCCGGGTCTTTTAAGACAACCTCACAATGTTTTTTGGCGGCACCAGCTGCCAAAGGTCCTTTAAGACAGCCTCGGGCACGGGGCTGCGCCCAGCGCCCTCTTAAAAAAAGGGCATTGCACTCCGGCGACTTCTCACACAACGCCATAAAATAACGAATGGATGCCCGATCTTTTGAGAAAGGCCCAAATGGGGCAATGGGACTAGCCGGCGGCTCCCCGCCCGCTGAAATCCCCCCGCAGGGTTCAGAACAAGCAAACACATGATACTCTTAAAAAAAGTCAGCCATCTGCGCGAGCATCTTGTCAGGCTTCGGCAGGAGGGTAAAAAGATAGGCTTCGTGCCGACGATGGGCGCCCTGCACAAAGGGCACGCAGCCCTGGTACAACAGGCCAACGAAGAGGTGGACTGCACCGTTTGCAGCATTTTTGTTAATCCCGCACAGTTCAATGACCCCAGTGACCTGGCGCACTATCCGCGCATGCCGGAACGGGATGTGCAACTCCTGGTGAAAATCGGCTGCGATATCCTTTTCCTGCCGGAACAGGAAGAAATCTACCCTCCCGGGCAGACTTTCGAAAAGAACTATGAGCTCGGCCATCTGGACCAAACCATGGAGGGAGCCCATCGCCCCGGCCATTTCCAGGGAGTGGCCCGCGTCATGGAGCGATTGCTCAATATCGTGGAGCCACATCGCCTCTACATGGGAGAAAAGGATTTTCAACAGTGCGCGGTTGTCCAGTTTTTACTGCAACAGATGAATTCCCAGACGGAGCTGGTGCGCTGCATGACCGTGAGGGAAGCGGACGGGCTTGCGCTGAGCAGCCGAAATCTGCTGCTCAGCGAGGAGGAGCGACACATAGCTCCCGGTATTTACCAGGTGCTTCGCCATGCCCGCAAAAATTATCCCTCCCATCCGCCGCAGGAAATCGAAAAGGAAGCAATGCGGCAATTGACGGAGGCAGGCTTCGCTCCCGAATACTTCCAAATCGTGGATGGACATACCCTTGTGCCGGTCAGCGACCGCAAGAAGACCCGCTTCGCAGTGGCCTGCACGGCTGCCAGGCTCGGCCGGGTTCGCTTGATTGACAATCTGGTGCTGTCAAAATAACCTTCTGTTTGCAGACAGGTTGCCGCGCCTTCACTGACCATTCCGGGTTGGCAATTTTGCATGAATATTGTACTATAATTAAAAATAAATGCGGAATGTATTATTTTTGCATAGTCATTAACCACTCCCTACAACTGCTCCAACTGAATCGCACGTGCATTATTCAGCAATGCAGCACATAAAACCGGATAGCCCCTGTAAATAATCATCAAAGCCACAGCGAAATAAACAAGTTTTTTTTGGCATTTTTAAAATTCCTCTCAACCTGATGTCACAGGAAAATCAATTCATGGTAGACTTTACGCTACCCTCCCCCATGTCCGAAGAATTCCTTCGCCTGATTCCTCTCCAAAGATCTAAGGTCAGCCAATTTTTCAGGGAGGGAAGGCTGGTGAACTACGCACTGTCAATAGACAAGTCGAAAATGTGGGCAGTCGTGAGTGCCAACGATGAAAACGAGGTGCTGGAATTCCTGGAGAAACTCCCGCTGACGCGCTTCATGAAGTACAAAGTGAGCTTGCTGACCTTTTACAATGCCGTGAATTCGGAGACGCCAGCCTTTTCGATGAACTGAATCCGTCAGCGGAACCAGTCGGCATACATGACGTAGTTGTTGGCAATCCGCTCTATGTTGTGGCGGAATACCTCGGGCGGAACAGGCTTGACCTTCTTTGCAGGAACCCCGGCGTAGATGTGCCCCGCTTCCAATCGGCTGTTTTCCAGGACCACGGCGCCCGCCGCAATCAGCACGTTTTCCTCCACCATCGCATGATCCATGACAATGGCCCCCATCCCCACCAGCACGTTGTCGCGTATGGTGCATCCATGGACGATGGCGCGATGCCCGATACTGACGTTGTTGCCGATGGTGGTGCCTGCCTTCTGATAGGTTCCGTGAACGATTGCCCCGTCCTGTATATTCACCTTGTTGCCCATCCGGATGAAGTTGACATCTCCTCTGACGACCGCCTGAAACCAGACGCTGCAGTCGTCCCCAATGCTCACGTCTCCGATGATGGTGGCATTTTCAGCCAGGAAACAATTGTTTCCAAAGGTGGGGGTGAAATCCCTTACTGGTATGATGAGTGGCATGCAGATATGTTTTAGCTTTTTATTTCTTACAAAAGGGCAGCCTCCATTTCTTTCCTGAACAGCAGGGTCTTCAGCATTTGCTCCAGGGATGACTCCCAGGTGGAGTAGCGCAGGCGTTCCAGTGGCCAGTTTTTTTGAATCTGCGGCAGCACGGTCAGATTGCCATGGCGCCCCAACATGCGGAGCAAGACCCGAGCCTGCCCCATTTCATAAAACGAGAGAATTGTTTTTCCAATTGCCTCCTGCAAGCGGCCGGCCAGCAACATGGAAACCTGTTCGGGCCAGGGGAAAGGGCAATTCCTGAGCAGGACAAAAGCAGGGGAGAATTCTCCGGGAATACCGCTTTGTTGCTTCAAGGCCTGCAGCAACATCGCTTGCAGGGTTTCTTCCTTTGCCTTCGCTATCAAGGCAGGCACTTCATCCAGTTGCCACCACTGCGAGGACTCAAGCCTGTACATTTGCCACAGCATGGCCGTCACCCAGGTGTCATTCCCCAGGTTCCTGACTGCCTTTGCCAGCGCCTGAAACCAGGTTTCAAACCACTCCGTCCCAGCCATGCGGGCTATAACTCCCTCCGGCGTGTCATTGAAATGACTTTCCCAGCGCCCCGGCGGCACTTTTGAGCAAACCTGGCCCAGGTAGGCAGCCTGCTCCCCACCCTTCCAGGACTGATCTTTGCGAAGCAGCCCGTCCCTGTCCGCTTCCGGCCCGATGTCATCCGGAAAATGAAAGCCCAGCTGTTTTCCATCCCACGACAGGCAGGCGGCAGCCCTTTGAAACATGCGCTCGCAGAAGCGGGAATCCGGCAACCTGGATAACAGCCCGGCTGCCAACTGGCGGATTTCCTTGCGGCTGTCATCCAGGCAGCACTCCAGGAAAGGCTCGTCGACCATGGAAAGGCCTGTTTGCAGGGCTTTTATCAGCTCCTTGCGTTCCGCCAGCGGCGTCTCCTGCCAGGTTTGTGCCAGCAGCTCCAAGCCCACCGCCGGCTCGTGCCGGCGAACATGGTTCAGCAGCACGAGGCGCTCCTCCAGGTTGGCCGTGTACCAGTCCACATCCGGCATTTGAATGAAATTCCTCCAGGTGGGATGCTGCCGCAGCAGCCAGCGTCCTCGCTCTCCCAGCGTTTCCAGCAGCGGGGGCACCCACTTTTTTGCATCGGGGCGAAGCAGGAGGGCAGCCAGGTGCTGGGCTGGAAAACTGTACCCCCGAGCTTTTAGCAAACGAAAGAACTCAGGCAGCAGGAAGCCATAGCCCCCCTCCAGCAGCAGGCGAAGGTGGTTGAGCGACTGGTGGGAACAGGTCTTTTTCTCCTCCTCGACAGTCTGGGCGACCAGTTCGCCGTTGTATGTGCTGAAAACGTAACCTGCCTTCCGGACCTGGCTGTACAGGGCAGCAGCCTCGGCCAGCACCCTGGCCGCCTCCTGGTCTTCACGAATGCCGTGTTCCTGAAATGCGCGGAGCAACTCCGCTGAAAAGGCGGTGTTGTCAGTTCCGAGCAAGGCTGTTTTTGAAAGTTCCTGGAAAATCATGCTGTTGCAAGATGTGACAAAATCAACAAAAAAAGAAGTAATCGCGGCCCGGCAGCAGTCGTTTTTTTTCCAGTAGCCGCTGCAAGTCTTCCTGCGCGTCCTTTGCCGCGACCGCTATTATCACCTGCGGGGCTTCCAGTGCTTCAATCACCTGGATGCTTTCCGGTACGGCGCCTGCGATTTCCCGCCCCCATTTATCAGGGTTGTTGCAAATCCAGCGAAAGGGTGTTTGCCGCATCCCCAGCAAGCCGGCCAGTTGCTTTCCCTTTCTCCCGGCCCCCCACAACACCAATGTTCTGCCGGGGTCGTAGTCGCTTTTTATAAACCAGGCGGTCTTCAGGTCCAGGAAGGAGTTGTCGCGGTACTGTTCCAGGTTGCGGGAGGAACGCCGTGCATGGTCGCGCCATTCGTGCAAGACTTCCGGAACAGCGACCACCTTCATTCCGGCGGCCCTGAATCGAAAGATCAGGTCGTAATCCTCGGGGTAAATGACCTCTGCGAAGGCCCGGCAGTGCTCCAGATCGCCTCGCCAGGCCATCCAGCAAGGAGAAGGCACGGTGCATTCCCTGTAAATTTCCTGGTAATGTCGGCTCTCAAGGGCCAGACGGTTGAGCCATTCCGCATACTGAAGATATCCATTTCCGACAGCACCCTCCGAGGAGAAGTAGCGGACCAGGCCCGTGGACACATGCCTTTTGCCGTATTTCAGCAGCAGGGAGCGCAGGGATTGCAATTTGCCGGGAGCCATGCGGTCGTCGCTGTCCATCCGGGTAATCAATTCGCCGGTACTGAGCTGGTAGGCGAGGTTCAATGCCGGCGCGATGCCCTTGCTGTTGTTTTTAACAACCCGGATGCGGGGGTCTGAAGCTGCGTAAGCTGCCAGCACTGCCGGGGAACTATCAGTGGAAAAGTCGTCCACGGCGATGAGTTCCCAATCCTGCAATGACTGGGTCAGGATGCTCTCCAGGCACTCCTCCAGATAGGGGGCGGCATTGAAAACGGGTAAGAGGATGGAGATTTTCATGTCGGAAATCGCCGGTGCGAATTGTTCTCCTTCGAAAAAAGGTAACTGTTCAGCCACCCTTGCAAATGCTGCTTGTTTTCCGGAAAGGGCGGCCGGCGGGGGGGCGCGCGTGCGCCCCCCCAGGCCCCCCCTTTCGGGGAGGCTCGCGGCATCTGGACGGGTGGCTGAACAGTTAAGAAAAAAGCGACTGCCTCAAACAAAGGTCCGTCTCAATTTGAAATCACCTCATTAGACTGACATCCCCTTCGTAAATTTCCACCCGGCCATCTATGAACTCGATCTCGGCAAACCAGGTAAATACAGCAGGGTCCATCGGCCTTCCCCTGTGCTTGCCATCCCAACCAAAAGCCGGATCATTTGGCGGTAAGTTGTAGAACTCGAACACGGCCTCTCCCCAACGGCTGAAGACGAGAAACGACTTGATTTTCACCACCTGCGGACCAGCGAAAATATGGAAGATGTCATTCTTGCCATCGTTGTTGGGTGAAAAAGCATTTGGCACATAAACAGCCCGCTCTTTTTTTACGTACAAAGTCAGATTGTCAGAATCCTGACAGCCGTCCTTGTCCACGGTGACCGAAAAGGTCGTCTGCACCGTGGGGTTCACCCAGTTTTCAGGACAAGTGAGGCAGGAAATCAATTCCTCCGGCGACCAGATGATGGTATCCAGCTGGTCAAAGGCGGGTTTTACAACGACGGTGAGCAAGGCAGAATCCCCCAGCGTGATGATGTTGTTGTCACCCTCGACATCCAGTACCAACTCGACATCCACTAGTTCCGGCTCTGGTATGAAAAAGTCCAGGGTGCGCTCGCAACCGGCAGCATCCACCAGCACCAGGGTGTGATCCCCTGGCTCCAGGTTGGTGAACTGGCTCTGCGTGCCGAAGGGAGACCCGTCAAAAGAGAACAGATAGGGAGGCAAGCCGTTGGTGACGCTGTCCACCACGATAAAGCCATCGTTTTCACCAAAACAGCTGACGCCGGAAATGGTGACATGTGGCTCTGGCAAGGTCACCGTCTGGGATACCACCACCACATCGGTGCTGGAGCAACCCGTCTGGGCATTGGTGACTGTCAAGGTGTAAGTGCCGGGCTCATCCACCACCGGGTTGGGACTACTGGGATTCGAAACGCCTCCGCTCCAGGAATAAGTCAATCCCGAAACCGGCGTGCCACCCAGTGTCACTTCCGTCAGGTCGCAATTGGTAGCCTGGTCAGGGCCGGCATTGGCCACTGGCAGGGGATTAATCACGATGCTGACGGACTCCTGGTCGTTCGGACAAGGGGCTGTCCCTGTCACCGTGTAAGTGAACGTATGGGTACCCACTGGCAAGTTGGCAGCGTTCACGTTCCCATTCGGAACGGTGGCGCCGGTGGAAGTCGTCCACACCCCACCCGCATCGGCATTGCTGAGCAAGGTGCCGAGGTTGATGGTCGTGCCAGCCCCCGCACAAAACTGCAGGTTGCCGCTTGCCGTACCCGCACTCACGGCCGGGCTCACCAGAATGGTATCGGCGGTGGAGATCGGCGTTGCACAGCCCGCCCCGAGGTCTGTCACCGCAATCATCTGAATGATCGTTTGAACCGTGGGAGTCAGGTTGACGGTGAAAGGACTGCTGATGTTGGCGGAACTCTTGGGGGCTCCGTTCACTGAATAGGTGATATTGTAGGGCCCGGTGCCACTCATGGTGAAGACCACCTGGGCGTTTTCCCCTTCACAGACGGCATCAGAGGCTACCAGCGACACGGTGGGGAGGGGGTTCCAGACCACCGGCGTGCCCGGCGATACGCTCAGGCAGAAGTCGCTGAGGTCAATGCCACCGCTTCCATTGTTATTGCCGACCACGGCACTGATGTAATAGGTCAGCCCTGCCTGCATGGTCGCCGGATTGAAGTTAAAACCTGCCTGTGAATTGATGGCGATTACAGTGCCCAGGGAAGCTCCACTGCCGGTGTGCAGGTAATAAAGCAGGACATCATCCGCATCCAGCACCTCTCCGGTGCTGCCACCGAAAATGGCGATGCCTTCATTCTGACAGGCATCCAGCAAGGCGCCGGGCATGGTACCGGCAAAGGTCTCGCAGTTGCAGTCCAGCACCCCGGTGATGGTGTCGGTGCCGCAACCATTGGCATCGCTCACCACGAACTCATACACCACATCACTGGCAATCGGGTTGCTGGTGAATACCCCGCCGGAAATAGTGCCCGAACCGGCAGGCGAGACGGAATTACTGGCCGGATTGCCGCCGCTGATGCTGAAAGTGACAGTGTAGGTGTTTGTATCAGGGTTGCAGATGGCATTAGAACTCGTGATCACAGGAGGTGTATTTACCTGTACAGTGGCCTGCCCGCTGACGATGCCAGGGCAATTCTCATCGCTGAAACCAGTGATGGTGTAAACTGTCGTGGCAGCCGGGGTAACCGGATATGTAATATCAGTGGTGGTGAGGCCGCTGAGGACCTGGCCGTCAATGGTGAACTGGAAAGGCTGTTTGCCAGTCAATACAATGCTGAGTTCAGCTTCTTCACCCTCGCAGATGGCCGTGCTTCCGGACAGGGTGGCTGTCGGCACTTCGAAGAACGTGACAGGGGTTCCCTGAACAACTGACACGCAGGGATCGCTGAGGTCTGTCAGGCCCATGCCGTTGTTGTTGCCCACCACGGCAGATATATAGTAGGTGACGCCATAGGACATGTTAGCTGGGTTGAAACTGAATGTGGGCTGGGTGGCGTTGGTGGCTAGCACAGTTCCTGCATTAGCACCGCTGTTGGTGTGCAGGATGAAGCTTTGAATGTCGTCGGGGTCCAGTACCTGGTTGCTGTTGTCGTAAACTGCAGTCACAGGTCCGTTGCCACACAACTCAATGGCGTTACCGATCATTTGACCCACTTTGGTGGTACAGTCGCAGAATACTTCTGTTTGCACCAGGTTTTTAGGCCCGCAGTTGTTGGCGTCATTTACCACGAAGCTGTAGCCTGCACCAGCCGTGATGGGATTGCTGACGAAGACGTTGCCCGTGAGCTGGCCGTTATTGGGGCTCACTGAGTAGCTCGCCGGATTTCCACCGCTGATGGTAATGGTCACCGTGTAGAAGGTGCCACCCAGGTCACAGGTTGTGGCGGCAATGGCATTCACTGCCGTATTGACGGTGATGCTGCCGGTGCCACTTGGCGTTCCCGGGCAATTCACGTCGCTCATGTCCAACAGCGTAACGGCGGTGGAGGAAGCCGTGTTGATTACCAGGGTGTAGGGATTGCTGGTGATGCCATTGATTGTCTGAGGGCCGCTGCCGGCATCATAAGTAATACTCCAGGGACTTTCTCCGGTGAAGGTGACCGTGAGGTTTGCAGGATTCCCTTCGCAAACTATCGAATTGCCGCTAAGGACAGCGGTGGGCACTTCATAAAACACAACAGGTGTCCCCTGAGAGACGGACAAACAGGGGTCGCTCAGGTTGACACCACCTGCCCCATCTCCGTCGCCCACTACGGCCGAAAGGTAATAGGTAGTTCCATAGCTCATCGTCCCTGGGATGAAGCTGACTTCCGGCTGGGCATAGGTTCCGATTACAGGCGGTACAATGTTGATGCCGCTGCCGGAGTGCAGAATAAATACGCGCACGTCGTTTCCATCGAGAACTTCACCGGAAGGATCGTAGGAGGCGGTGACTGGTCCGTCGCCGCATTCCTGAATGGGGCTGAGGTCCATGGTGCCGGCCTTGGTATCGCAATCGCAGACGACAATGTCATCAGAAACTGTGACCGGATTGCAGCCGTTGACATCGTCCACCAGGAAACTGTAACCGGTGCCGCTCAACAGCGGGTTGCTCGTGAAAACATTACCTGCCAAGCTGCCATTATTAGGAGTGATGGTATAGGGAGGAGTACCCCCGTTGATGGTAAACGTCACCGTGTAGTTTACATTGTTGGCATCGCACTCCGTGGAAATATTGCTGACGGTGGGCGCCGTGTTGACTATGACAGTACCCTGGCCGCTGACCGTTCCATCACAGCCATTGCCGTCCACCACACCTATCAGGGTGATGTCGCCAGCCTGGGCCTGTCCGATGGGAAGGGAGTGAGGGCTGACTGTTGCTGTAAATGGGGCCTGAGCAGTGCCATCGACAGCCCACTCGACAGTCCATGGAGTGGCTCCGGTCAATGTCACGGTCAGGTCAGCCGTTTGCCCGCTTCCCTGGCAAATGCTCTCATTGCCTGAAATTTCGGCAGTGGGCACGGGGTATTCGCTGACGGTGCCGGTACCGCTGGCGGTGCCGGGGCAGCCGGCACTTCCGGCAACGCTGGTCAGAGTGTAGGTTCCTACCTCAGTGGCCACCAGTGTAAACGGACTGGTGGGAATGTCCAACGGAGTTTGAGGCGTGCCATTGATGCTGTATCCTACTGTCCATGGCCCAACCCCCGTCAATGTGATGGTGAGGTTCACCTCTGCGCCACTGGCGGGGCAGACCGAGCCGCTTCCGCTGAGGACGGCCGTGGTGGCTGCGGCGACGTTGACGTTCATGCAGGCTGGGTTGCTGGCACCGCAGTCATTGTTGGCGGTCACGCATATCTGGAAAGTCCCGGAGGTCGTCCAGTTGACTTCGACCGTGGTTGGATTGATTTGGGTGACCGGCGTCCCGTTGGAGGTGGTCCAGGTATAGCCGGTGGGGGCTGGTTGGCCGACAGGGGTCACGGTGTACTGCCCCGGCGTATTGGGGCAGATGCTGTTTGGGCCGCTTACCTGCGGCGTCTGTGGCACGTCATCGTCTTTCACCACCGTGACGCATTTCGTTTCAGAGCAGGAGACTCCACCCCTGGCATGGATGACTTTCAGGCAATACTGTCCTGGTTTTGTAACATTGACTGTAGGGCCGTTGGCAGGGCCGCTGATGCCGCCGGGCGGGCCGGTCCACTCGTAAGCGGTCGTGGCACTGGCCGCGCAAGCGCTTGCCAGGGTAGAAGCACTTCCATCCAGGGTGACAAAGGAGCCAGGGGCGCAATTCAAGACACCGGGTGGTGCTATGACGGACTTGGGATTGAGGATGGCCAGGTCTGCGATGACTGTGCTGTCGCAGCCTTGCCAGTTTTGGCAGGTATGTGCAATGGGGCCACAGGTGTTGAAAACTGTTCCGCAGATGTTCAGCGTTTGCGGCGCACATAAGGTGACCTGCCCCAAGTCTTTGAACACCGGGAATATCGGATTAATGATGCAGTTGACCAGGCTGTCGCAACCCAGCCAGGATTGCAGCATGACCGGAGTAAGGCCCGGGGTGCAAATCAATTGCCCGGCACAGGGGACGCATTCTCCCAGGCAGGCATTGATGGGGGGGAGGGTGGTAGGCGGAATGGGTGCAATCACAATTGGAAGCGGGGCACTGAAATTACTGCCGAAGCAGACGTTATCAGAGGAGGCCGAGATGGTGGCAACGCCGACGTTCAGCCATTGCACGGTGACGGTAGGCTCGTTGTTGGGGCCGATGATGACGCCATTGGGTTCAATGCCGACCCACGACACCTGGTTGCTATTGTTTCCGCAGCTGCCGGAGGGCGGGGGCGACATGGAATAGCTGACCGTGGCGCCGGGACAAACCTGAGTCGGGCCGACAATGGAAATAGGTGTTGGCGGTGGCGGCACCATGCAGCTGGTGGTAGTGATAGTAAACTCGCAGAAGTCGCCTGCAAAACCGTCGATCATCAAATAATAGGTGCAATAAGGCGACAAACCGGTGGCGGAAACAGTGCCCTGGGTGGCTCCGCCGGGGCTCCAGCAGTTGGATACTGATACGAAGTCGTTGCAGGTATTGGTGGAATATATCTCTGCCTGTATCCCTTGGTTTTGGACACAGTTAAAAACGTTGAAGTTAAAGCTGACGTTGCCGGAGGCTGGTGCCAGGAAGGCGAACCACTGGTTGTTTTCAATGGTGCCGCAAAAAGGCCCGGGCCAGTCGCAGGCATTGGATCCCGGGATGGTGGCACCGGTATAGCCGTTGAGCAGGCAGGGGTCGCACATGATGCAGGCGTCTTCGGCACAGGTTCCGGGAGGCGGTGTTGTGGCACAAGTTACCAGGCTGCACTGTGCGTTGATCTCAATTGCCATCAGCACAAACAGCAGCTGTAGAAAGAGTCGTGTCATTGTTTTCGTCATGAATACAGGATTTACTGGTGATTTCATAGTTGTTAGCCTTGAAACTGGCAAGTCCGGTAAAGGTAATTACAAGATGTTGTCTTATGCAAGTGGTCGGGAAATTTTGAGGCAGTATCCGATTTCAAATGACAAATATATTGCTGTATTCCGGAAAAAGTAAGTTTAAAAATATGGTTCTGTTGAAAACTCGTTTCTTTTTTTGATGATTGCCGGGGTGTGACTATGGTGAGTTTCGCCAGCATGGATTGAATCGGCCGAGGCTGTCTCAAAAGACCCGGCACGCTTTTGAAATCTGTTTCGATGGTGCCAATTGACTCCCGGAAGGGGCGGTGGACGGGCCGGAGGCGCGCCCTTTTCACAAGAGAGTGCCTCGTCGATGATTCTTTTGAGACAGCCCCGCGCGCCTTTTAAGGAAAGACACCTCGCCAGCGTATCTTTTGAGACAGCCTTGGTTTCCAGTATTTTACAGTCCCTTTTTCCAGGCCATGGACTCCAGTTTTCTCTTTTGCTCCTGGTATTTGCTCTTGCTGAAATCGATGTGGATGGTGGTGCTGGCGTTTCCGATGATGGCACCGGTGACGGCACCCGCCCCGGAACCAACCAGACCTGTGAATGTGATGTAGAAAGCGTTGTAGGCCTTTCCAAATCCTCCCCAGAACTCGCACCAATCATCATCGGGGCTGCAGCGGCCCGTTTCTAATTTGGTGAGCCCCCCGAAAATCAGGCCACCGACCAGCCCGGCTCCTGCACCAATCAGCGTGCCCCTTGTCGTGCTGCCCTCTTTCCTGACTTTCAGGTAACTGATGTCAACTGCCCGGATTTCCGTCTCGACAGGCGTACGCAGGGATTTTACCAGTACCAGCGCAGAATCGCCGGCCTCAAACAGGATTCCCCTGGCTATTTGCCCTCCCTTTTTTCCATTGTAAACCATCGCCTGATAGGAGGTCTGTTTCTGCCCTCGTGCCGGCATTGCCAGCAGAAGTGCCAGCGCAAAAATGAGTGTGGTGGTGTTTTTCATGGCCTTTTTTGGTATTGGATGTCATTGCAGTTGTAAATATAAGCCAATTTGATGGTTTTTAAACGCCAAGGGCTTGTAAATTGGTGCAGACATTGTGTCTCGCTTAAAAGTCTCCAAGCTACTTTTGAAAAAATGGTCGCCCGCTGGCATCAGCTCAATTCCCTGTAAATGGCTTTCTCAAAAGATCCTTGCAATATCCACGAGAGGGGGGCTCCCAAAAAGAATCTATTGAGATGGCCGTTGCCACTCCCCCGTTTTGCACATTGAAATCAAAAAGAATTGCCAAATTCCACTGATTTCTTTACCTTGGCCATCATTTTAAAACTTTTCACCACATAACGCAATTCCTACTATGAACTACAATCGCCGCAAATTCATCCGGGCTGCCAGCGCCGTTACTGCCGGAGCCTTTATTCTCCCTCAGTATGCCTGCAACAACAGTGGCGGACAAACGGAACCCGGCACACAGGCAGCGGACTCTACTGCCGCCAACGCCCTCGCCAACGCCGCCGCCCTGCCGGCTTTCGGCATCCAGCTTTACACCCTGCGCGATATCATCGGAGATGACCCAAAGGGCGTCCTCAAACAACTCGCTGACTTTGGCTACACCCAAATCGAAAGCTATGAAGGCAAACAAGGCATGTTCTGGGGCATGAGCCACACGGAGTTCAAAAGCTACCTGGACGGACTGGGCCTCAGCTGCGTCTCCAGCCATTGCGACACCAGCAAAGACTTTGAAAAAAAGGCCGCCCAGGCCGCTGAAATCGGCATGAAATACCTCATCTCCCCCTGGGTAGGACCTCAGAAATCCATGGATGACTGGAAAAAAATTGCCGACAACTTCAACCGCCTCGGCGCAATCTGCCAGAAAAACGGCATCCGCTTCGCTTACCACAACCACGATTATTCCTTCAATGCCCTCAACGGAACCATCCCGCAGGACTATATCATGGACAACACCGACCCCAACCTGGTGGACTATGAAATGGACATCTACTGGGTGGTAGCAGCTAACGCAGACCCAGCCGCCTACTTTAAAAAATATCCAAACCGCTGGCGCCTGGTACACGTCAAAGACAGGCTGAAGGACGCCCCACTTACAGAGAAAGAAGCTTCCTGTGACCTGGGTATCGGCAGCATTGACTTCTCGAAAATACTCAAGGTCGCCAAAGAAAGCGGCACCGAATACTTTATCGTGGAGCAGGAGCGCTACGACAATTCCACACCCCTGCAAAGCGCAAAGGTGGATGCTGAATTCTTGAAAAATCTCCGCCTGAGCTAAGCGCTCAGCAACTGAATGGCCCTGAAGTCTTTTTTGTCCAACCTGTTCAGTAAAAGGCGTGATTACGCCCCCTTCTACGAAGCGTACCGCTCCGGGTTAGGGCGGGCATATCCCGAAGATACGCCCCTCGAAGTGGTGCGCTTCGTGGTACTGGACACTGAGACCACCGGGCTGGATGTCAAACGGGACAAGATCCTTTCCATCTCGGCGGCAGCTGTCAGCCATCGCCAGATCGACATGGCCGACACCTTCAACTGCTATGTCTATCAGGACCGAAAGGCCACGGAAAGCACCCGGCTGCACGGCATCCTGAAAAAAGAAATGGCTAGCGGTCTGGCGGAAGTTGATGCGTTGGCTGCTTTTTTATCTTTTTGCGGCAACAGCGTGCTGGTGGGACATCACCTCGGCTTCGACGTGGCCATGCTCAATGCCGCACTTCGCGAAGCACATGCCGGCCCTATCAAAAATGCCTTGATAGACACGGTGCAGATGGCCATCAGGGTGGAGCATCCTTTTCAGCAGCGCTTCCAGGATTTCCCGCCTGGAGCATATAGCCTGGATGCCCTCTGCAAACGCTACAAGATACCTGACCAGGAACGGCATACGGCTGCCGGGGATGCCTACATCACCGCCATCCTTTTTGTCAAGCTCCTGGCAAGGCTACAGCAGCGTGGAATCCGCACATTGGGTGGCTTGATGAACACGCCCTTTTTTTGACCCACGGCTGCTGCGGCACTGTCGGCAAAATGCTGAAAACGAAGAACACACATGACCTACGACGACTTTACGCCCAAGTCACAAGACGCTATCCTGAAGGCGCAGCAGCTGGCTGCCGGCATGGGCCAGCAACAGGTGGACACCTCCCACCTCCTGATGGCCATCCTGCAAACTGACGAGAATTCCACCTCCATCCTCCTGGAAACTGCCAGCCTCAGCCGGGAGGCGCTCTTTCGGGAAATAGAAAAATTGACACGGCAACTGCCTAAAACCGCCCTGGCAGACAAACAATACCTCGCGCCGGAAGCCAACAAGGCCCTGGCTCGCGCCAAAAAACTGCTCGCCGAGTTCCCTGGCGGGCTCATTACTCCGGAACTCATGCTGCTGGGCATCCTCCAGGGAGACGACAGGACCTCCAGAATGCTGAAGCTGCTGGGCTGCGCCGAAGATACGCTCCGACTGGCCCTCGCCCTCACCCGCAAAACGGACTCGGCCGGCAGCCCCGCCGCCGGGGAGGCCCTCGGCAAGTTCGCCCTGGACCTCAATGCCCTGGCCCAAGCCGGCAAACTGGACCCGGTGATAGGCAGGGACGAGGAGATCCGGCGCGTGCTCCACGTGCTGAGCCGCAGGAAGAAAAACAACCCCCTCCTTGCAGGGGAAGCTGGCGTGGGAAAGACGGCCCTCGTGGAGGGAATCGCCTGGCGAATCGTCCGCCAGGATGTACCCGAAAACCTTCGGTCAAAACGCATCTTCACACTCGACATCGCCTCCCTCATAGCAGGTGCCCGCTACAAGGGCGAGTTCGAGGAAAGACTGAAGGCCGTCATGCGGGAGGTACAGCAATCGAATGGCCAGATCATCCTTTTCATAGACGAAATCCACACCCTCGTCGGTGCCGGCGGCGGCAACGGCGCCATGGATGCTGCCAACATACTCAAACCGGCCCTCGCCCGCGGCGAATTGCACCTCATCGGAGCCACCACCCTGGATGAGTATCAAAAATACTTTGAAAAAGACCAGGCGCTGGCCCGGCGGTTCCAGAAAATCCACATCGATCCTCCCGGCGTGGTTGAGACCATTTCCATCCTTAGGGGCGTCCAGGAAAAGTATGAAGTGTTCCACAAGCTCCACATCCGCGACGAGGCCCTCGTCGCCGCCGTGGAGCTCTCCCAGCGCTATGTGCCAGATCGCCAGTTGCCCGACAAAGCCCTGGATTTACTGGATGAGGCTGCCTCCAGGCTTCGACTGGACATGGATGCCGTCCCGGAAGCGTTGGAGGCCCTGGAGCGTCGCGTTCGCCAGCTGGAGATTGAAAGAGAAGCCTTGAAAAAGGAAGGCCATGCCACCAGGCTGAAAGCGATGTCGGACCAGCTCGCCAAGGCAATCAAGCAGCGCGACGAGGTGAAATCCGCCTGGCAAGGTGAAAAAGAAATCCTGGACAACATCCAGTTCATAAAAAAGAAAATTGAGGCCCTGGAGGCGGAGGCCGACATGGCAGAGCGCGGCGACGACCTGGAATCTGTCGCCCGCATTCGCTACGGCGACCTGCCAGGCCTGCAGAAGCTGCTCGCAGACAGCACAGAAAAACTGGCCGCCCTCCCTCCTGAAAGCCGCTTCACC
>JBEAYO010000019.1:0-15704 GCA_041159285.1 Bacteroidota bacterium
GTAGCGATCGGAATCACCGCCGGACTTTTCCAGTGCCTTTTGGGCCAGCGCGTTCTTGACCACGCGGATTTGAATACCCTTTTCAAAACAACGCCTTCTCAGCGCGTTGATTTGTTCAACGGTAAGGGCAGAAGAATCTGCCAGGTAAAAGAACGGGGATTGACCGATTTTCTCTGCAAGTTCATCGATGACTGCCGTTTTTTCTTCCCTTGTCATGATTGAGTATGAATTTGACGGACCAATGTTCCGGTTTTACAAAAAGCCGGTACGCTGGTCGCGAAAGGATTTAGCGAATTGTTTTAGTATCGATTTTGATGCCCGGGCTCATGGTACTGGCTATCGTGATGGACTTCAGATAGGTACCCTTGGCCGAGGAAGGCTTCAGCTTGACCAGTGCCTGGATCAACTCGTTGGCGTTGTCAACCAGCTTGCCGGCTTCGAAGGAAACCCTTCCCACGGAAGCATGGATGATACCGTACTTGTCGACGCGGAAGGCTACCTTGCCGCCCTTCACATCGCTGATGGCAGTGGCGAGGTCCATGGTCACAGTGCCGGTCTTGGGATTGGGCATCAGGCCGCGAGGACCCAGGATTCGCGCTACGCGACCAACCTGGGCCATGACCTGCGGCGTGGCGATTGCCACATCGAAGTCAGTCCAGCCACCCTGGATTTTCGTGAGCAGGTCATCCAGACCGACGTGGTCGGCGCCTGCAGCAGTGGCTTCATTCTCCTTGTCAGGTGTGCAAAATACGAGGACACGCTTTGTTTTACCGGTGCCGTGCGGGAGGTTCACCGTGCCGCGTAGTGCCTGGTCGGCTTTGCGCGGGTCAATGCCCAGGCGAACGTGTACATCCACCGAGGCATCGAATTTGGTAAGGTTGATATCCCTTACCAGCTTCATGGCCTCATCCATGTTGTACAACTTGGCGCTATCGACTTTCTTGTCGACGGCTTGCCTTTTCTTTGAAACTTTAGCCATTATTTAAAAAATTGAAGTGAGGTAATTAGCGCCGGAAAATCGTCATTGTTCCGGCTCCCTTCGGGCGCAAAAATTAGGACCCCGCCCGGGAGGTCTTTTTCTTCAGGCTTAAGAAATCTGGTCCGGCGATGTGCCGCCCTGGACTTTCAGCCCCATGCTGCGGGCAGTTCCTGCTACCATGCGCATGGCAGAGGCCAGCGTGAAGCAGTTGAGGTCAGACATCTTGTCTTCTGCGATGGCGCGGACCTGGTCCCAGCTCACCGTGCCCACTTTAACGCGGTTCGGCTCGGCAGAACCCGACTTTTGCTTGGATACCTCGAGAAGCTGGATGGCGGCCGGTGGCGTTTTGATGACGAAATCGAAGGATTTGTCCTTGTAAACGGAAATCTGAACCGGCAGCAGTTTGCCCATCTTGTCTTGGGTAGCCGCATTGAAGCGCTTGCAGAACTCCATGATGTTCACGCCTTTGGAACCCAGTGCGGGACCGATGGGCGGTGAAGGGTTTGCCTGTCCTCCTTTTGCCTGCAATTTGATGAGATATTCTACTTCTTTTGCCATTTTGTTATGCTTTAAGAATCATTTCCGGCCCCCAGGAAGCGTTCCGCCAGGCGGATGTTGGCCGTTTTACTGTGTTTTTTCTACCTGTATGAAGCTCAATTCGACTTCGGTGCCACGCCCGAAAATCTTGACTATCACCTTCAGTTTTTTCTTCTCCTCATTGATTTCCTGCACCTCGCCGATGAAGTCGGTGAAGGGGCCGTCAGTAATCTTGACGGTTTCGCCAACCAGGAAGGGCTCCAGCATTTGCTCACCGGCGTCCTGGGATTCATCCACTTTTCCGAGCAGCCGGTTGGCTTCTGACTGCAGCATGGGAATGGGGGTGTTCTTTCCCAGGAAGTGAATGACATTCGGCACATTGGAAATGGTCTGGACGACTTCACCCGACAACTTGGCAGGGTCTGCCTCGATGAGGATGTAGCCAGGCAAAATATTCCGCTCGGAAATCACTTTTTTCCCGCTGCGGATTTTGTAAACCTTTTCAATGGGTACTATTACCTGGGTAATAAAATTATTCCACTCATTGCGCTGGATTTCCAGATCAATGCGCTCCTTTATCTTTTTTTCTTTCCCGCTGATTACCCGCAGGGAGTACCACTTTTTTTCTTCAGACATGAAGATCTGCTTTATTCGTTTTTCAGGCAAGCTTGTAAATCAGTTCTTTCAGGAGCCCGTTTGAAATGGCATCCATGATAAAAACCAACAACGTGAAGATGGCAAGCCCGACCAGCACCACGATGGTAGTGCTCTGCAGATTGGTCCATGTAGGCCAGGTGACCTTGGTCAACAGCTCGTTGTAGCTTTCCTGAATATATAATTTTACTTTTTCCATCTGTAAATAGCTTGAAATATTCTCAATTCCTCAAACAACCGTCCGCGGAGCGGACAGAGCAGTCATGCAGGAATGCATCCGATAAGCACGGGCGGAAGGACTCGAACCCTCAGCCTACGGTTTTGGAGACCGTCGCTCTACCACTTGAGCTACGCCCGTAGAAACCATATGTCAATATGCGGAAAAATTAAGCACCCCGTTTTGGGGTGCTTAATTTTTTCCATGACAACCGGCTGTTTTGAAAGCAGATGTATTTGCCTCTGTACGCTGCCGGCTGTGTACTGTGTAGTCTCTTCCTGCGATTTCCGGGGGAAACGCATTCGGAGTTGTTGTGATCACTCGATGATTTCAGTAACGCGACCTGCACCGACCGTACGACCACCTTCGCGGATAGCGAAGCGGAGGCCTTTTTCCATAGCGATCGGGTTGATCAGGTGTACTTCCAGGGACACGTTGTCGCCGGGCATTACCATTTCAACGCCATCCGGGAGCTTCACGTCGCCGGTCACGTCCGTGGTACGGAAGTAGAACTGCGGGCGGTAGCCGTTGAAGAAAGGAGTGTGGCGGCCACCTTCATCCTTGCCGAGGACGTACACCTCGCACTTGAACTTCAGGTGAGGCTTCACGCTGCCGGGTTTGCAGATAACCATGCCGCGGCGGATAACTTCCTTGTCGATACCGCGGAGGAGGAGACCGGCGTTGTCGCCAGCTTCACCGCGATCGAGGAGTTTGCGGAACATTTCAACACCAGTTACGGTGGAAGTCAGCGGCTTCTCACCCGCCTTCATCATACCGATGATTTCAACCGGCTCGCCAACGTTGATGACACCGCGCTCGATACGGCCGGTGGCAACAGTACCACGACCTGTGATAGAGAACACGTCTTCAATCGGCATGAGGAAAGGCTTGTCAACTTCGCGAACTGGCTCGGGGATTTGAGCGTCAACGGCGTCCATGAGGTCCATGATGGACTTTACGCCGGCAGCATCACCTTCCAGGGCCTTGAGTGCGGAACCGCGGATAACGGCAGCGTTGTCGCCGTCGAATTCGTACTGGCTGAGCAGGTCGCGAACTTCCATTTCTACCAGTTCCAGCATTTCCGGGTCGTCAACCAGGTCCACTTTATTCATGAAGACCACCAGCTGGGGAACACCGACCTGGCGGGCAAGCAGGATGTGCTCGCGGGTCTGCGGCATGGGGCCGTCAGTAGCTGCCACCACGATGATGGCACCGTCCATCTGGGCGGCACCCGTGACCATGTTCTTCACATAGTCGGCGTGGCCGGGGCAGTCAACGTGAGCGTAGTGGCGCTTCATTGTTTCGTATTCAACGTGCGCCGTGTTGATGGTAATACCGCGCTCTTTTTCTTCGGGAGCGGCGTCGATTGAGTCGTAGTCTTTTTTCTCAGCAAGACCCTGTTCCGCTAGTACATAGGTGATGGCAGCGGTCAGTGTTGTCTTGCCGTGATCGACGTGGCCGATCGTGCCAATATTCACGTGCGGCTTTTTTCTCTGAAATTGTTCTTTTGCCATCGGAAATTAAATTTAAAAATTATTGAGATTTGGAATTGCGAAAAAACGCACAGTTAGAAAAACAACACGCTGCCAAAGCACCCTGAGTTTTCGGCCGTGCCAGGAGCCAATGAAGGGAATTGAACCCTTGACCCCTTCCTTACCATGGAAGTGCTCTACCCCTGAGCTACATTGGCGAAATGACATTGCGGTTGAGCAATAAAACCAGCGCGTCAGCGCTGTTTTGCATTGTTCAACCGCACCATCATCCTCGAAAGAAAAAATCAGAGCGGGAGACGAGACTCGAACCCGCGACCCTCAGCTTGGAAGGCTGATGCTCTACCAACTGAGCTACTCCCGCCTGTTGACACCATTGCTGGTGCATCATTTAGCTATCCTTTGGTGGGGGTGGTAGGATTCGAACCTACTCAGCTGTCAAGCAACAGATTTACAGTCTGCCCCGTCTCTCCAACTTCGGCGCACCCCCTTGGATGGTTACCCACCTTTTCAAATTTTACCCGCCGGCATGCAGTGTTGGTACTGCCTTCCGGTGTTGAGCCAGTAGAGGGACTCGAACCCCCGACCAGCTGATTACAAATCAGCTGCTCTACCAACTGAGCTATACTGGCTTATATATGAGATTTTACGTAATAAAATCTCTAAGTTACAAAGAACGATTTGTTTTTTGTTTACGCTTTTTCAAAAGCGCCCGCAAAGATAGTCATTTTAAGTAATAATGAAAATATCGCGGATTTTTTTTGTACTTTTTTTTCGCGGCGCAAAAGTAGCAATTTTCTGAATCAAACATACGCTGCCTGTATTTTTTTAAATCGCACGGCTGTATTTTCGAAAATTTCCGAGAGGGGCCTGCATCATTGATTGGACAAGGCAGGGGAAAGGTTTCGTTCCTCCGGTCGTATCCAGCTGCCTATCAACATGCCGGCGACGCTGGCAGCCAGGCCGTACAACAGGCTCGGCAGCTCGGTGGGGAACAAATACTCATTCCAGATCCAGACGACCATGCCCAGCAAGATGGAAAGCAGCGCCCCCAGGCTGGACGCCCGCTTCCAGTACAGCCCTGCCACCAGGGGTACAAACAAAGAAACCAGGCTGAAAACCGAGGACCAGGCCACCAGGCTGTATATGCTCTCGCCCGAAAGGGCTGCAATCGTGGACAACAAGGCCACCCCCGCCACTGACAAACGCATGATCCTGAGCAGGCGCGCATCTGAAATATCGCTGAAAAGCGGGCGAACCAGGTTCTCTCCTATCACCGTCGCCGGCGCCAGCACGGCCCCCGACGTGGTGCTCAGGATGGCCGACAACACCGCCCCGAAAAACAACACCTGAATCGCCGTGTTGCCGTACTTCAGCACCATGACCGGCAGCAGCTTCTGCGGGTCGTCCACCAGCAACTCCGGATGCAGAAACCTGGCGCACAGGCCGATGAAAAGCGGCACCAGGCCGATGGTCAGGTACATCGCACCGCCCAGGTAGCTCGAGCGCACGGCAGTTTTTTCATCCTTCGCCGCCATGACCCGCTGGAATACATCCTGTTGCGGTATGGAACCCAGGCCGATGGTGATCCAGGCTGCAAAATAATGAAGTATGGCCTCCAGATTCCGCTCCGGCAGGAAATTGAAAAAACCCGCCGGCTGGGCCTCCAGCACCCGCATAACACCACCTGCCTCACCTGCCAGCTGAATGGCCAGCACCAGCATGCCTGTGATGATCATGATGGTCTGCACAAAATCCGTCACAGAGACTGCCCACATTCCACCTATGTATGTGTAGAACACCACGATAAAGGCACAGATCAAGACTCCCATCGGCATGGAAATGCCCATCAATACATTCAGGATCAAGGCCATGGCCACCATCTGCGCGGCAATCCAGCCGAAATAGGAGGGCACCATGAACAAGGCTGAAACGACCTCCACTACCCTGCCGTAGCGCATGCGGTAGTAGTCATTGAAGGTGAGGATGTTGAGCCGGTACAGGGGCTTGGCAATCAGAAAACCCGCCAGAAAAAGGCAAAGCGCCGCTCCGAAGGGATCCTCTACCACCCCCAGCAGCCCCTCTTCCACGAAAACGGAGGGTGCCCCCATGACGGTTTCCGAGCCAAACCAGGTGGCGAACATCACGGAACCAGCAACCACCAGGGGCAGTTTTCTGCCGGCTACCACAAAATCATTCGTGCTCTTTACACGCAGCGAGGCCCAGTAACCTATCAGCAGGGTTATGGCCAGATACAGCAGAACGAAGAAAAGCAGCATGCGCTTATTTTGTTTGAAGTAAGTACCAAAAGCAACAAAGCTATCATTTATTCGGAATTTTCACCCTCGGTTTTGGGGTGGCTTGTCTCGAATTGTTCACATGGAAGGGAATTTCAGGGCCTGTCTCGAAAGACGCTCTTACAAGACACCTTTCCAGAAAAGGCGCGCGGAGCTTTACTGGCGATTTGAAAAAATACGAATCTGTAAGTCGGGCACAAGGTATCGGCCCGGTTTGACGCTCAAGCCTGAATGGCTCTAAGAGCATGTTTGGAATTTAGTGTCAGTTTAGCTCCCCTTGCAGATGCTGCTTGCCTCCGGAAAAGGGCGGTTGGCAGCGCGCCTGGGTGCGCCGCCCCGCGCTCTTTGCGGGAGGCAATCAGCACCGCCCGAGTACCCTGGCATTCCTTTTCCAGCAATCCGAGGAGCACACGAAAGGGGGTGCTAAACAGTTGCAACAACGGGCATTCCTTCAAAATATTTATTGGTGTCAGCCGCCAAGGCTAAAATTGAAAACCAATAGTTTAGGATGACCGCACAGGAAGTATAAAGGAATTTGTCGGGATGAATGACTGGGTAAATCCGTGGCGAGCGACTAAAACATTGCTTTTCAGGGAGAAGAAATTTTAAACATGCTCTAAGGCAAGCCTTGTGCTCAGCCCCTTTTATTTTCAGCCGGGCGATTGAATAAATTGCCAAATTTTTAAAGGATTTTAATTCATCTTTAATAGAAATACTGCATTTTTGTGCGTGCATTTAATCTGAATTTTACCTACAGCTACCATCCCAAATTTATCCGCTGCGTCAGCGCTGCACATAAACTGCTCTAACATAGTTCCTCTATTTTTTACGTATGCTCGCATACTGCGGCCAGTCCTCTCTGCCAGAGGAAAGGTCAGCTGAAAAACGAGCTGCTTGCAAGCCTGTAAGGAACTAAACCGGTTTATTGCTTATAAAATCGAACCACCACTTTGATACCTTTATGAAAATACATGGCCTCGCTAAGCTGACTGTTAAAACATTCTGCGCAGGATTGGTTGCCCTCTCACTACCGTTCTTCGCCTGGAGCCAGCCATCCGCCAATGTCACTATCACAGACCTGGGGAACTACCTGGAGATGAAAAACGGCTATCTGGGCGTCCGCCTTGCCAAAGGATCCCTTTTCGACCCCAGCCTGCCCGACTATGTGCCAGGACCGATTCAAAACGTCATTTACAAGGACGGAACCCCTGGCAACAACTACCCTGTTTATCTCCGCTCCACCGTGCCCCCGCAGAGCATGTCGGACACGATACTTTACCAAACCCCGGATTCCTGTGCCATCCGGATCAGCTATGCCTTCAACAAACCTGTGTTCTATGGCAATTCAGGAGAATTCCTCGAACCCGCCGGCCCCGGCTATTACAGGGTGACCTTTCGCATGTTCAAGGGAGAGAAAGCCTGTGTGGTGACGGAAGAGGGCGACTTCGAGGTGAATTATGAAATGCGGGTGTCCAATGGCCTCTCCCCGGATCGGGGGCGCTACCAGGGCCACTTTGCCACCTCGGCACAGGATGGGTACGACATCAACGGGGATCGCTACGAGCGCGGCTACAATACCGGCTGGAATGCCACGGTGGACCTGCAGTTCCAGCAGCGCAAGGACTTCCCGCCGCTGGCGCGCTGGAACCCCTGGGTGTTCAACAGCGGCTGGCACTGGCAACTCTACAATCAAAGTGCTCCCGCAAACGCCAATGTGTTTGGCATCTTTGATGGACGGCCCTCCAAACTGCTGGGTGCGAAGGGCTCGGGCGTCAACGTCTTCACAGGCGCCGCCGGCATGGAGGATCTTCACGCAGCCTGCCTGAACAACGTCTGCCATTACGTCTGGGAATCAAGTGGTAAATTGTACTACAAGAAAATCGAGGCCAATGGCAGCTCCGCAACTGAAGTCGTCCTGGCAGACAGTTTGATCCGCCCTTTTGTTTTCGTCCATGGGAACGTCGTCAATGTATTGGCCATCAATCCCTTTGCCCCGGCCGGGTCGAAGGCCAAACTGTTGAAAAAAACCGGATCGGGTCCCTTTGTCAAACATACCCTTAGCCTGGATGCCAGCCTGGAAGACCCATTCCTCTATGGTGCTTCCAACGGCACCAAGGATTTTCTGCTCATTGAAGGAACGCGCACCAATGCCGGCACTCCGGTGCACGGCCTTCATCTCTACGCAGCCAATTTCAATACCACCAGCTTCACCTGGAAGGATGTGTTGCCGACCGCCGAGGTGTGGCGGGCAGCCAACCGGCCGGATATGAAAGCTGTGCCGGGCGGATCTGTGGTGGTGACTTACGGGTTCGGCGGCAACTATCTCCGGTTTGACCGGATACGCGCCGACTCAACCCGGTTCATGCATCCACCCCAGTTCAGCTACGCCAACGTGATGTTCAGCTCCTGTGTGGATCCCTCCACCGGTGATTTCTTCCACACTAATACCAGCGGAAACATCGTCTATGTGGATTTGTCGGACACCTCGGTAGTTGCTTCCCATGCCACCAACCTTGGCATAGGGATGAACAACTTCGTCCAGCATCTCCCCAACCGCCGCTCCATGGCAACGGATGCTGCCGGGAATGCCCTGGTGAGCAACGACTGGGATTACTATTGGTTTCAGAAGTCGACGAAGACCTGGACCAAGCTCAACCATGCCGTCTGGGGCGCGCTTTACCCGTCTCACATCCACTACAATACAGTCACCGATTCGTTTTATGTCGTCGGCAAATACCAGGGCAAGCTGTGCCGGTTTCGCACCAAGGACGGCACCAATCCCGTGCTGGTCAGCCAATTCAACTCCACCGCACAGCCTGTTGCCGGCATTCGGGTGGAACTCAGCCGGATATTCCCCCCTGCATATTTCCCCGACATCCGCTTTGAGTGGGCGATCTTTGCCGGCGAAAAGGGAAGCGACCTGCCTGCAGCCAACGTGGTTCAACCCATCGGCCTGACCATGAACAGGCTCAGCGGCATGGCCAACAAGGTGGACAATTACCAGGGCACGCCCCTTGTTTTCAACAACAGCTTCCTCACCGGCTCGCTCTACAAGTCATCTGCCAGCATGTCGGCACTGATCAACAAAATCAGGACCGACAACAGTTTCTATGAGGAGATGATTCACATAGACCCCTATTTCAAGAACATCATGGATGCCTGGAGGGACGATCCCGGCAACCCTGTCAATACCGGACTCGCTTACCAGGAAATCGTCAACTACGCCACCAACCTCAAAAGCGCATTGAAAACGGGAGACGGCATTTACAGCTACCAGCATCACTACACACTGGGGAGCAACGAAATGCAGCGCCTGGCCATCAAAACGGCAGGGCTATTGGCCGACAACAAGCTCAGTGCTGCCCAGCGCAACGACCTGCAGGGAATCGCCGCACTGTTTGCGCGAATTTTATGGGATGATGACTTTGTGCCTTTTTACCTGGACCACGGACTCAGCTTCGGAACGGGCAGCCAGGGTAACACCTATGCCCTGCGAAGATGGTTTTTCTGCCTGCTGGCCAATACTACCCCGGAATTCAGCACCAGAGCCAGCGCTGTTTCCGACTTTCTCCAAACGGCCATCAATGAGTACGTCAACGCCCATGGTGCGGCAAAAGGCACTCCGCATTACCTGCAGCCGACCATGGACCAGCTCGCCATGATCGCCCTGCAGCTGCGCAATGCCGGCATTGTCAATAAATTCTCAAGCAGCGACACGCTGAAGTACTTCGCCGATTTTCTGCTGTATTTGAAAACCCCGGCCTCAGTCAGGTTCAACAACCACCGGAAGCTCATCAGCCTGGGCGATGGCTCGGAGGAAAGCGCTGCCATTTTCGCGCTCATGGCTACAGGTTTTGCAGACGTTGACACACTGCTGAGCCGCAAGCTCATGCATGCTTACCGTAATGGCCGCGCCACGGGCACCGATTTCGGGTTCGTCACCATGGCTGTCAACCAGGAACTGCCGGATACCAACCTCTTCGATGCCAAAACAGGGCACTTCCCAGGCTATATGAGCACCATGCGGTCAGGGGTTGGCACCAATAATGAATCAGCACTATGGTTCCTCAACGGCGACTGGTTCAGCGACCACCGCAATGACGACCGCGGACAAGCCGTCATCTATGCCCTGGGGGCCCCGCTGTCCCTCAATTTCGGCAGCTTTTACACGCCCCACATGATAAGCCCACACCTGAAAAACTCCCTGGCACCGGAGAGTTTATTCCCGCAATGGAACGGCGCTTCCCAGCCCTTCATCCTCTCCTCTGAAGTCTGGAACGGCTCCTCCAACCAGGCTTATCAGGCTTATAAAAACAGCTCCTATTCCAAAGCCCTGATCAACGGCCTGAGTGAGAACTGGACCCGCCAGGTGCACTTCTTTTCCCCGCGGGTTCAAAATCCCATTTTCATTATCAAAGACAGCCTGAACACCAGCAGCAATTTCATCTGGAACTTCAACTTCATGGCTGAGGGCCCTGTGCAGACGCCCTCGGGAACGGTCGACCCGCCCAATGCCTTTTGGAACGGACAGGGCAGTCCCCAGGAACAGCCCTCAGCCAGCCCGCTCATCAACCTGGGCACTGGCCTGAACCGCTTCGATTTCCAGGGATCCAACTGGGTGACTCACCCCAGCAGTGGAATAGACTGGGAGGTGTATGTTCAGACCCAGAACCCCGGCGGAGCCACCCTGTCAGAAATGGGGCATAATTTCATCCCCACCAACGAGTTAAATGATTTCACGGTAAACAATGGCTCTTCCTTTGCAGAAAACCAGACTTTACTCAGAATCAAAGGCACCAACTCATTCTACACGGTCATCGTCCCCTACCCGAAAGGACAGCGGCCGACGGACCTCAGCATCACTAAGACCGGCAACACTTTATTCATCAACGCACCGGGCCTCTTCTCCTTCAACACCGATCTGGCTTCCGCCAAGTACACTGAGCCGGGGGGGCGAAAAGTGCTCACCGCCTTCGACAGCCAGTCGTACTCGCTGGGCGGGGCCACCGTTGCCGGCGGCCCCATGGAACTTGAAATGCTGGCGGACACCATCTATGCCCGTCTCCATGGACCCGGCGGCGTGCGAACCGTCACCTTGCCGGCCGGCAACTGGACCTTGAAAGGCCGCTCCTCCAGTGGCTATTTCAGCAACGGCCAGTGGCTGCTGAACCATTCCTTCCAAGACAGCCTCCACAACACCTACACCGGCGGCTACACCGAGTATATCTTTACCAGGGCACTGAAACTCTCGGCGAAAGTGCTGTTGCAAGGCCCCTACTCCACCAGCACGAGCCTCATGTCCGACCAACTCAGGCAGGACGGGCTCCTCCCTTTGTCAGAGCCCTACTCCGGCCTGAATTTCGCGCATATCGCCGGCGGGGGGAACGAGCAAACCTGGCAGGCGGTTCTTGACGCTGCCGGCAGCAACGCCATTGTGGACTGGGTGCTCCTGGAATTGCGCGACAAAAACAACCCCGCTACGGTACTGGCGACCCGTTGCGCCCTGTTGCAGCGAGATGGGGACGTGGTGGATGTGGACGGCAATTCTACTGTTGATTTCCACCAGTCGCAGCCTGACAATTATTTCGTGGTCATCAGGCACCGGAACCACCTGTCTGCCTGCACTGCCCAATCGCTGGCATTCAACCTTACCGGTGCCACCTCAGTTGACTTCACTGCGACTTCCACCTCCACCTGGGGCACCAATGCCAGGGCCAGCCTGGGTTCAGGGAAGTGGGGCCTTTGGTCAGGGAATGGAAACGGCGATAACAAAATAGTCTATGCCGGTTCAGGCACTGACGTGACCCCTGTTTCTTCCAAGGTATTGCTCGACCCGGCCAATGGGTCTTTCTCACCGAACTTCCCGAAGCCAGGTTACGAGCGCGCCGATTACAATATGGACGGAAAAGTCATCTATACCGGAACGGACTCGGATGTAAGCAAGGTATCCTCCAGCGTGCTCATGCACCCCGGGAACCCGGCTTCCTCACCCACCAGACCTGTTATTGATCAACTGCCGAACTGATACACCCTTTGATAAAACCCTGACAAACATGAGTAAACTTCGTTTACTGGCGGCTTTGTTTTTACTCTCGGGATTCATCCCTCGAGCCATGGGCGGCATCGAGGTCGGACTCCGGCAGTTCGCCAGCAATGGCAATCCCCATCATCTGCTCATTTCCTACAAAGCCAAGAGCAATTACCTCTCGGCTGGGGCCGGCATTTGGAATAGCCAGGTGCTGACGCTGCGTTGGCCTGCCTCACAGGGTTTAAACGCAGTGGGAGCGATTACTGGCCTCGGTGCTTTTTCATTTGAAAAGGATGGCGGTGCAGCGGCTGGGGGTGACGGTTACTATTATCAAAAATTTACAGCCCCCGAGACCAATGTCGACCTTGCCCTGGAAAACGGGGAAATGCTGGATGTGCTGTTGATTCAATTGAACTTTTCTGGTCTTAGCGGCTGGACTTTTGAGCTGGTGACTGCATCCAACGCATGGGCACAGCAAAACCAAGGGAAGGCAAATGTGGAAAACGCGAGCCTGGGAGAGCAGTTTTCAGCTTTTAACCCCGCTGTTGCTTCGTATTTCCAGCTACCGGGAGACATCAGGTTTGTCAGGGCTCCGGCGGCTTTGGATCACATGGATCTGGTGGTGAATACATCAAACGGGTGGCCGCAAGAAGCTCAACCCGCTGTTTATCCCAATCCGGTCACTGCTGGGCTGGTAATGCTGTCCTGGCCTTATGAGGCAGACCGGTCTGTTTTGGTGACGCTACATACCGTTGATGGAATAAAGGTTTTGGTCCGGCAATTTGACCTGCTGCCAGGGGATCAGCGGTTATTGTTGGAGTTGACAGCGCTGCCTGCCGGCATTTACGTGCTCAATGCCTACGGCAGACATGCATCGTTTTCTGAAAAGATTGTTTTGCAAAAATAAAAGAGGGAGTTGTCCCTCACCGTTTGCCTACCAGCAAGGGTGGAGGCGTGAGGCTATCTCAACAGACTTTCGCCACCTCCTGCGGCGAAATAAAACAATGGCCTTCATTCAAAATATTTCTTGGCAGCGACAGCTGCCAATGGTTTTTTGAGACAGCCTCATGCCTGCTACTGAAGGCTAAGGAACTAGAACACAATATGAGTTTTAAAAAAACAACAATTCGCACAGGCTACCAACTGACATGCCTGACAGTGCTGCTTCTTGGTTTACAGGGCAAATCCCTGGCGTCAATTCACCTGGGTCTCAGTCGGATTGGATCCAACCAACTGGCCCTTACCTATACCCCGCTGATAGATTACAACGCCAATGGCAGCAACATCTGGAACAGCCAGGTCTTCACCCTTCGCTGGAATGCAGCGCTGGGCAGCAACGTCATCATGGGCATATCCAACCAATCGAATTTCAATTTCGCACTGGATGGGAACGTCGTCATCGGACCCGATGGCTTTTACTATCAGAAATTTGCCGCTTCAGCAACCGGCGTACTGCAAACGCTGAGTGCAGGGCAAGCCAAAGAAGTACTAAGAATCACCACCTCACTGGCCAATATCAACCTCAGCGATTTCAGCCTGGCAGCTGCTACCCTGCCATGGGTGTCACAAAATTTTGGTGCTGCCAATATCGAAAATGCAAAACTCGGCGAGCAGTTCTTCCTGTTCTCCCCCGCTGAACCCTCCACCACAAGCCCCGTCTGCGCTGCCCCCTCCGCTGGCGTCATTCAAGTAAAAGTGTACGATGCGGGGTCTTTGGAATACAGCATTGACAATGGACAAACCTGGCAGTCGTCACCTGTGTTTTCAAACCTGCAGGCAGGAAACTATTACCTAAAGACCAGGCGTCCTGGCAGCCAGAACCCAATAGCTTCTTATTCCGGCAATCCCGTCGTATTGAGTCTGTCACAGTACCCCGTTGCAGGTCCTGTGACGATTACCCAGCCAACCTGCGCTGCTCCCACCGGTAAAATACTGGTTCAAGGCTCCGGGCAAGGAGCCATTCAGTACAGCGTCAACAATGGCTTGCAGTGGCAGTCCGGCAATCTATTTCAAAACCTGGTGCCTGGCAGTTACAAGGCCAAGGTCCGGCTGGTGGCAGACACCACCTGCATTACCAGTCATCCTGGCAACCCGCTCCAGGTGAACAACAGCCCAGGCTATCCTTCCATCGGCTCCCTGACCATCACCCAACCTGCTTCCTGTGAGAACCCCTATGGCTCAATTACATTCAACATGACCAGCTTGACGGGCTTGCAATTCTCCCTCTTGCAGGGGGCGGACTGGCAAAGCTCCAATATTTTCAATTCAGTATATCCCGATGCCTATCATGTGCTGGTGCGAAGACAAGCAGACACCACCTGTCTCACTTCTTATCCTTTGAACCCGGCTGTGGTTCAGATTCCGCCCGGCTGTTGCCTTGCTCCTCGGTATGCTTTTCCCTGCAGCAGTGGCGACTACATCGACAATTTTTCTTTCGGTTTCTTTTCCAACAACAATACCGGCTGCCCGTCTGCTGGAGTCAATAACCTTTCAGAATACCCAAACATGGGCCCCGACGTGCAGTTGGGTGAATCCTACCAGGTCACAGCAAAGGCGGGGCCCGCTTTCCCACAGTACTTCGGCCTGTATATTGACTTCAACCAAAACGGGAGTTATCTGGATGCCGGTGAGTTCTTCAATTTAGGCTTTGCACCTGCCGGCGGCACTGTCACAGCCACCATAGCAGTTCCCATGGGCGCTAAGACAGGAACCAGCACCCTGCGTTTGCGCAGCAACCGCTACTATGCGCTGACCGCCAGCGATGGATGTTATACAAAACTTCACGTGGGGGAAACGGAAGATTACAGGATCCGGCTCTTTTGTCCCAATCAACTAGCTGTCAATGGCCTTCCCATTGTGTCAGGCACCTATTCAGCAGATGTAAAGATTTCTTCCACAGGTAAGATACTATCGGGCAGCAATGTGGTGTTCAAGGCTGGAGCGCTTACAGAGCTTCTGCCCGGATTCGAAGTGGCTACTGGCGGCATCCTGCATGTTTCTTCAGAGAGTTGCTTTTGACCTGGGATTTTTTCGCAGCTGGAATCGACATTTGATCATTTCATTCTTGGAAACCAACCTTTTAAACACTCACTGCATTTAATAGAAATAGAGGCTTCCTCAAAGGCCCCGCTGCGCTTTCGAAATTTATTTCGGCAGGCGTTGGCTTCGTTCAGCCCGTTTGCGCAGTGCCCCTCTTTGAAAAGGAGCCTGCCTCAAAAACTGGGGTTGTGTAAAAAGCCTTTGCGGCTGGTTCTGCCGGGGTAGCCCAGCTTCCGGAAAGAGCGTTCAGCGGGGCTTCGCCCCGCGCCCTTTTCAAAGGGGGGGGGTACTGCTCCCGGGAACTTTTTACACAATCCCAGAAAATAATGAAGGCTCTCTCAAAAGACCCGTCAAACCGTTCCGCCGGTGCCACTTGTCCCCCGGGAAGGGCATTCGGCCTGCCTGCGGCCGGCCGAATGCCCTAAAATCCCCCTTCCTCCGCGGGTTTGCTTCGGCCAACCGC
>JBEAYO010000020.1:0-15632 GCA_041159285.1 Bacteroidota bacterium
GCTGCGGCCGGAAGGAAACCTATGCTGCACGGGGCGAAGCCCCGCGCAGCATCCACCAGCGGACTTTTCGCCAAAGGGGTCTTTTTAAGACAAGCTCCTGCAATGAAAGGGCGCGCTCTGCCAAAAGGCAGAAAACCGTGCATTAACCCCGCAATAATCCCAAAAATAGCTTTCCCTGTTGAATTTAAGGTCTCTTATTTTTATAATCGCTCAAAAAAACTAATTTGCAGCCAAATAACAATCAATGCTGACATCACTTTCATACGCTGTTTCCAGTAATGCGCATCGAAAATTCCTCGGTTCGGCAGCACCTTTCATCTTAATGCTCCTGGTTGCTGTGCTCACTGGCTGCGAAGATGAAACCGATGATTTCACCTCCGGAAATCTGTACCCCGTCAATCCACAGACAGAAGAGCCCGTCTCGCCTCCGGACACCAGCACCCAGACAGGAGGAAACACTCCCTGCTGGAAAGCCCCCATTTCCATTGCACTCGCCACCGACTTCAACCAGCTCTTCACCCGCTACGGCGGAGGCTGGACAGGCGGCGACGCCACCTATTCCGTTCCCCTGCCGGATGGCCGCACGCTCTGGCTGTTCGGCGACAGCTTCATGGGTACTGTAAACCCCAACAGAAGCCGTCCTCCAAGCCCCTTCCACCGCAATTCCTATGTCGTGCAATCAGGCAGCACCCTCAGCACCCTGCAGGGCGGCAGCAATGCCTACCTCTCCCCGCCGGAGCCGGGCTGGTGGTACTGGCCCGGCCATGGCATCGCCTATGGTGACACCCTGCAGGTGATGATGTTCGGATTCAAACCAACCGGCGGCGGCGCCTGGGACTTTGCCTACGCCAGCCTCGACGTGGCCACCTTCAAATTGCCGGATTTCCAGCTGCTGTCCATGGAGCGAAAGATGGAAAATCCCGCCGTCAATTTTGGCGCCTGCGTACTCGAGGACGATGGCTACCTGTACCTGTACGGTTCTGAAAAATCGGGCTTCTCAAAATACTTGCATGTCGCACGCGTTGCTGGCAGAAACATGGAAGGGGAGTGGGAATACTACGATGGCAGTGGCTGGACGACGAACCCTGCAGCCAGCGCCCGCCTGTTCAGCAACGTCTCTGATCAGTTCACGGTTTTTAAGCGCGACAACCAATACTTCCTGCTCACTCAACATCATATCCTGGGAGGAGAAATTTACCTTTACGACAGCGCCAGCCCGACGAACGGATTCGGAAACAAAAAACTACTTTACTGCACCCCGCAATCCAATCAACCCAAACTGCTCACCTACAACGCCTTCGCACATTTGCACCTGAGCAATGAAGACACCTTGCTGGTTTCTTATAACGTCAACAGCAGTGTATTTGCAGACTTGTTCGCCAATGCGGACAATTACAGGCCCTACTTTGTCAGGGTAAGCGGAGCTTATTGAACATCAACGATATATGAAGCAATCTCTTTTTGTCTTCCTGTTCTGTTCCATTGCCGCCACTGCTTTGACCCAGTCCCCCCTCCGCTTTGAGGTGCAGCCTGCACCGGAGTGGACCCGGCTCTTTCTCCGCGACTCCGGCTGGTTCGGGGCCGACGGCATTTTCTCAATCCCCCTGAGCGGGGTTGACAAGGCCGGGAATGAGGGCAATGAGGAGACCCTCCTGCTTTTCAGCGATACTTACATCGGGGAGGTTGTGGATGGCAAGCCACAGCCAGGCAACAAAATGGTCAACAACACCGTGGCCGTAGTGAGCGGCTCCAAGCCGCATCCCGACAGCATTCGGTTCTATTACAACAAGGACGACAGTGGCAAACCGACAGCATTTTTCAAGCCTGAGCCTATTCCAGGAAAAAAACAGCATTTCTGGCTCGGCGACGGCTTTGTGAATCGGGAGCGGGAGAATACGCTGTATATTTTTGCCTATCACATCGAGGTCACAGGGGCCGGAGTGTTTGACTTCACGGAGCCAGATGTCTCGGTCATCGCCCTGCCGGCTGGCAGTCGTCCTCCTTTTGAGAGCCAGCGGCAGTTGCACACCCCCCTTCATGTGGACATTCCGGGAATCGGAGTCGGGAATTTTGGTGCCGGCGTGCTGGTGAACACCAGGTGGGCTGGCGCACCTGCTCCCGACGGCTATGTCTATGTATATGCCTGCGTTGGCAAGGACAAGAACCTGGTGGCCGCAAGGGTGAAGCCTGCACATTTCGAGCGGTTTAACAAGTGGCGCTTCTGGAATGGCAGGAAATGGGTGACTGACCCGACTTCCCTGGCCGTCATCACCAACTCCGTCTCCAATGAACTGAGCGTCACACACCTGCCGGACGGTCGCTATGCCCTGGTCTTTCAGGTGCTCGGTCTTTCCGACAAGGTGGGGCTGCGCATTGGCGAAAGTCCCGTCGGGCCCTTCGGAGAAATTCAGGAGATTTGGCGGACGCCGGAGGCTGACGAGGGCCTGTTTTGCTACAATGCCAAGGCGCATCCCAATCTCTCAGCTCCCGGTGAACTATTGATCTCCTACAACACCATCACGCTCGATTTTTGGAATGATATTCAAAAAAATGCGCATATTTATCGCCCCAGGTTCATCCGGCTGAAGTGGCAGTGATCATATTACTGGACATTTTTGAAAAGAATTTCTTCATAGCGAAGTGGCAGTTTCAGGGCATGCTTGCCTGCCGTACATGCACGGGCGATTACTGCGCCCCGCTTTGAAAAGGGTGCGGGGCGCAGCCCTGTGCCCTGAAATTTCATGGCGGAGCTTGTCTCAAAAGACCCCGAGTTCCTTCCGCCAGCGCCGATTGTTCCCCGGAAAGGGCGTTCGGCCGGCCTGTGGCCGGTGCGCCTTTTAGGTGAAAGCGTATCGAAAGAGGGCCTGTTGAGACAGCTGCCGCCCTTTCCGGAAGACAAGCGGTGCTGCCGAATCCCTTTGATTTTGAAGGGGGGAGGGGGTGAAAATATCCATAGTATAGGTTGTGATGCCGGGCATCGATTTTAAGTGGGTAAAACAAAAGCTCAAGCCTGACTATCGAAATTTTTTACTTTTGACGAAATCACTTTACCTCAACATCCAAATATTAATCCATGAAAGTACTGTTGACAGGAGCAGATGGTATGCTGGGAAGCAGCATCACCAGAGAATTATTGGATAGCGGTTTTGAAGTCAGGGCGATGATATTCCCCGGTAGCCCGGCAGGCACGCTGAAGGGATTGGACATTGAAGTGATCAGTGGGAATTTGTTGAATCTCCAGGATACGGAAAAGGCCGTTGCAGGCTGCGATGCCATTATTCATTGCGCCGGCGATACCAACACCTGGCCGGCACGCTCAGCCAGAACAAGGGCTGTCAATGTTGATGGCACTGCCAACATGATTCGCGCAGCCCTGAATTCAAATATCAGCCGGTTTATTTATACCGGCTCGGCGAGTTCCTTCGGCTTCGGCACCAGAGAGAAGCCGGGAACTGAAGCATCTCCCTATGTCGGCTTTAAATACGGACTCGACAATGTGGATTCCAAATACGAAGGTCTCAAGCTTGTTCTGAACGCCTGGCAGCAGCACCAACTGCAGGCTGTTGCGATTGCACCCACCTTCATGTTCGGACCTTATGACACCAAGCCAGGGTCCGGCCGCATGATCCTGAGCGCGAAGCAGCGCAAGGTCCCTGCAATCTGCAAGGGAGGCAAAAACTTCGTTTACTCCCGCGACGTGGCCATAGCCCATGTCAATGCGCTATCCAAGGGCAGACCCGGAGAGTGCTACATTGCAGGTAATGTCAATCTCAGCTACAGCGAAATCCTCCCTGTAATAGCTGAAATAGTCCATTCAAGGCCCCCGAAGTTTCACATTCCGAACTCCCTGATGAAGGCCACCGGATTGATCAGTTCCCTGATGGGACGCCTGTTTGATTTCGAGCCGACCCTGACGGCGGAAATGGCAATCGTTGCCTGTGACAGCCAGTTCTTTGATTGCAGCAAGGCGGTCAGGGAGCTGGAAATGCCACAGACCGATATCAGAGAGGCCATTTCAGCAGCTTATGACTGGTTCCGGCAGAACGGATATTGCGATTGAGAAAAAAACTCCAGACAACCCTTCTAACGCTGTAGGCTTTAAGCCATTACTTTTGCAGTGCTTTGTAAGCAATGCCGGATAACCTCTCGTCCGCATCCGGCATGCCCTCGTCAGGTCTCATCCCGACAAGGGCAGTGAGCGTTCGGGGAAGGTCACTTTCTTTCAACAAAAAAACTGAAGTCGCGCGCATGGATACGATGTTACAACACCCGGGTTTGATTACAGGCTTCGGCATCATTATCACCCTCATGCTCCTGTTGGATCTGGGGATTTTTAACAGGAAAACCCATGAAGTCACCAACCGGGAGGCCCTGTCCTGGTCCGTGGTCTGGATAGGCCTTGCCATGATCTTCAGCCTTGTGATATACAATATCATGGGCATGGAGAAATTCGCCCAGTTCCAATCTGCCTACTGGATTGAGAAGGCACTTTCTGTGGACAATTTGTTCGTCTTTATCCTGGTTTTCAATTTTTTCAATGTTTCAAAAACAGCTCATCACAAGGTCCTTTTCTGGGGCATCATCGGCGCGCTGGTTTTCAGGGCCATCTTCATCTTCACAGGTATTGAAATCATCAATTTGACCTACCTGCCGCCGATGACCATTCTGGGTCAAACCTTGAAAATAAACGGTGTCTTGACCTTGTTCGGTGGTTTTCTGATTTACGCCGGGATAAAGTCCTGGGTTGTGAAGGAGGAAGATGACAAGGAGAAGGACTTCAGCAAAAGCCCGGGGGCCAGAACCATCCACCGGCTTTTCAATGTCACCAAGGAGTACGACCACGACAAGTTTTTCACCTACAAGAATGGAAAGCGCATGGCCACGCCGCTGCTGGTGGTTGTCGGCGTCATCGAGTTCACGGACCTGCTGTTTGCAGTGGATTCCATACCGGCCATTTTTGCCATCGCCCCGGATGATCCCTTTATCCTTTATACCTCCAATATCTTCGCCATTCTCGGTCTCCGGGCGCTGTACTTCCTGCTCGCCAACTTCATCTATATGTTCAAGTACCTGAAGTACGGACTTGCGATAATTTTGACTTTCATAGGCATCAAGATGGTCATTGCGCCGGTTTACCACATTTCTTCGCCCCTTTCGCTGAGCATCGTGGGAACCGTACTCGTGGTGTCCACGTTGATTTCGATTATTCTTACGAAAAAATAAAGGCAATCAGCCTGCCGCTGCCAGTATGAACAACGATAAAACTGCTATGGGCGGCGGGCTGTCCTGAAGCCTTCAATCTATGACCGCGCAATATGATACAAAAAACACAACTGACTATTGCCAACCTGTTCATGGCCGCTGGAATATCCCTGCTGCTTTCCTCCTGTGTCACCAAAAAAAGGTATGAACTCGAAATCCAAGCCAGAGACAACATGGCGAGCCAGCTGAATAGCCGGGTGCTTGAATTAAACCGGGAAATCGGGGAGATGAATCTGCAGCTGGCAGAAAGAAAAGGCGAAAACAACGTCCTGCGGGACCTGCAGGACAAACAGGACAGCCACATCGAAAGATTGAAAGAGGAAATTGAGAAACTCACCAGCCAGTCATTGACACAACAACAACTGCTTGACATGGCCCTCAGGCAAAAACAGGAAGAAATCAACAGCAAACAGGATTTGCTTCGCACCATTCAAAGCACCCTGGCAGAACAGGACCAAAAACTCATCATCATCCTGTCGGAGTTGCAAAAGGCACTCGCAAATCACGATTCTCTGAAGGTCTTTGCCGGCATGAGGGACGACCTGGCCGTCCTGACCATCTCAGAGGACCTGTTGTTCAAGCCCGGTACAGTGACCACTGTCAAAACTTCGGCTGAAATCCTTGAGAAAATTGCCACCGTGCTCAATCAGTACCCCGAGGTCAACTTGCTGATCAAAGGGCATACGGATAACCAGCCCCTGAAAAACAGTGCCCTGTCCGATAACTGGAACTTCAGCGCACAAAGGGCAGCTGTCGTCGCCCGCTTGCTTACCAGGGAATTCAATCTGAACCCTGCCCAGGTGACTGCTTCCGGCAGGGGAGAGTTTGAACCCGCTGCTTCCAACGAAACGACGGAGGGCCGTGCCAAAAACCGCAGGGTTGAGTTCGTCCTGGTGCCCAAGACAAACAAAGTGCTGAGGATCATCCGGGAATATTGAGCCATGGGTATGTTGTCATACCCTGGGTGGCTTTTTTTCCCTGGTATCATTCTGAATATTTTTCTGGTCAACAAGAATTATCATGAAAATCAGCTGGTATCTTCTGCTGGCATCTGCTTTGATGCCCCTCATCTCCTGCGGGGACCAAGCCCCCGGCGAAAGCGAAAGCGCGGAGCTTTCCAAGGACTCCTACAATGAGCCTCACAGGCCGCAGCTGCACTTTTCCCCGCCGAAGATGTGGATGAACGACCCCAATGGCATGGTTTATTTTGAAGGGGAGTACCACTTGTTTTACCAGCACTATCCCGATTCCAACGTCTGGGGACCCATGCACTGGGGGCACGCCGTCAGCAAGGATATGGTGCACTGGGAACACCTGCCCATCGCCCTGTACCCGGATTCCCTGGGCTATATTTTCTCCGGCAGCGCCGTGGTGGACTGGGAGAACAGCAGCGGATTCGGAAAGGACGGCCAGCCGCCGCTCGTCGCCATTTTTACCCATCACGATATGGCGGCAGAGAAGGCCGGGCGTTCAGATTACCAGTACCAGAGCATTGCATGGTCCAACGACCGGGGGCGCACCTGGACCAAGTACGAAGGCAATCCGGTGTTGAAAAATCCTGGGGACACCCGGGATTTCCGGGATCCCAAAGTATTTTGGCATGAAGAAAGCAGCAAATGGGTGATGACCCTGGCAGTCAAGGACCATGTTCGCTTTTACAGCTCTCCCGACTTGAAAAGCTGGACTTTTTTAAGCGAGTTTGGCAGGAAACACGGCACCCATGCCGGCGTCTGGGAGTGCCCGGATTTGTTTCCCATGATGGCCAACGACAAGGAGAAGAAATGGGTGCTGCTGGTGAGCATCAATCCCGGAGGTCCCAACGGTGGCTCGGCCACCCAGTACTTTGTCGGCCAGTTTGACGGAAAGAACTTCACGGTGGATCCTGCCTTTGCCAAGGATGTAGAGAACGAAATGGCGGTTTGGCTCGACTACGGCCGCGACAATTACGCCGGGGTCACCTGGTCGGACATTCCCCGGGAAGACGGCCGGCGCCTGATCATCGGCTGGATGAGCAACTGGGACTACTCGCAGGTAGTTCCCACCCAGGCCTGGCGAAGTGCCATGACCTTGCCGCGTTCTCTTTACCTCGGCGCCAGCGGGCAGGGCTTGCGCTTGTTTTCAAGGCCGGTGGCGGAACTGGAGTCACTTCAGCGCCTGAGCTATTCCCTGGATGCCAGGCCGCTCAGCGGCGAATTCGACCTGACCGGTAGCCTGGAGTTCTCTCCCGACCTGATGGAAGTGTTGTTGGAAGTGGACTTTCCGGAGGGTACTGCCGCTGATTTCGGGTTGACGCTTTCCAATGCGGCGGGGGAGGAGTACAGCATCGGATACGACGCCTCAAAAGTTGGCTTTTACAGCGACCGCACGCGCGCGGGTGCAGCTGATTTCTCAGGCAAATTTGCAGCGCAGCGCCATCTGGCGCCCCGCGTCAATCCCGCCTCCCGGCTGCGCTTTCACCTGTTCATAGACAGGGCCTCCTGCGAGCTCTTTGCCGACTGGGGGACTACCGTCATGACGGAATGCTTCTTCCCATCCGTTCCCTTCGACAGGGTAAAGATTTACTCGAAAAACGGGGAGGTGCAGATTGTTTCTGGTCAATTTCACCAGCTTCAGTCCATCTGGCAATAAAATATTTTAAACAATTGCACTTTGTTTCCAACCTTTTCAATGAAAAAGCTGTCTTTATGTTAAAGGCATGGGGTAATAAGTATGCGCCCGGCCTGAAAAGACAACATCGATTAAACTTTCGAATAGTAACTGTTTAGCACCCCTTGGAGATGTTGCTTGTCTTCAGAAAGGTCGGTCGGCTGCGCCCCGCGCCCTTTCCGGGAGGGCAGCGGAATCCTCTGCAAAAGGTGCTAAACAGTCATAAAAAATTTGCACATCATTTAAACCTCACACCATGAAAAAGAAAAAAGCCTCTTCCCTTGCCTTGCCAGCCTTGCTTGTTTTTAGCCTGGCCTGTTACCTCTACCTCAGCTATGCTGCAGCAGTCCGTACTGACTTCAGTGGCAATTCCTATGTTGTTTCTGAAGACGTCGAAAACGGCAACAAAGAGGAACAGCCTGGCATCGTTCTGCCGGATATCGCATTGATAAAAAAGGTGCTCAACCTCTCCAAGATCGTGTTTGAAGGCCCTTCCGGGGGCTGATAGACGCCGGAAGAACAAAAAAGTCTCTTCAGTCTTATAAGACAGGGCCCTAAAGAAAATACCCGCGGCGGTTTGCGAAGCCAAACCGCCGCGGGTATTTTCTTTAGGGCCCTGTCTCACAAGGAGGAGTTGTGTAAAAAGTCGCCGGAGTGCAGTGACCGTCTTTGAAAAGGGCGGTCGGCGGGCGAGAGGCCCGGACAATCGCCCCGCCGACCCCCCTTTCTGATTTCTGGGGCAGTACCTGTGCAGAGAAAGCCTCATGACTTTTTGCAGCCCCATTAAACAGTAAATGAAAGCCAGGTATTACTGCAAGCGGAAGCTGGCAGCGCCAAGCATACCGATGTCCGTGTAAACGGCCACCCGGTAATAACCTGCCTTCAGTTTATCTTCCAGTTGGTGCGTGAAGGAAAGCCGCTGGTTTTCAATGATATCCACTTCCTGCACCTTCACGGCAATGATATCCATTGCCTGATTGTTCACGTTGACCTTTGCCTGGATGGGATTTTCCGTTTTAATGGGTGTCCCCTTGTCGTCCGTCACGACGAGGTAAAGGGGCCGCAGCCCTCGGAACTCCTTCTTGACCTCCGTCAGATCAAAGCTGACCATGATGCGCTTGGCGCGGCCAGACTTCGCCGTTGCCTTGGCGTTTTTCCGCTCCACCTCGACGCGGAAGGCGCTGGCTTTGAAGTTAGCCAGGGTCAGCTTCTTCATTTCGTCCTGGATGGTGGAGTTCAGCGTGTTGAGGGCTTCGTTTTCCGACTTCGCAGTTGCCAGGTCGGCGGTAAGTTGTCCGGTGAGAGACTTCAGCGAGTCGTTTTCGGATTGAAGCGCGTAGATGGAAGACTCCAGCTGCAGTTTGACTGCCAGCAGTTCCTCGATTTGTGCTTTCAGGTTTTTAGATTCCGCAGCGCTTTGCTTGCTGATTTTGCGGAGGGCAGCCTCTTTTTGGGCTATTTGTTTGCGGGCATCGTCAACGGAGCCCTGGAGGGACTCGTTTTCCTGCGCAAGTTGTGCAAAGGCCTGCTGAAGGCTGTCGACGTTGCGCTGCAAGTCGTCGCGGAAGGATTCCAGTTCACCCACCTGCGTGTTCAGGGAGGTGTTCTGCTGCTGAAGTTGTCCCTTCTGCTGGTTGTTGTTGAAGCCCCAGTATCCCACTCCCAGGAGAGCCAGGAGCAGCAAGATGATAATGACGGTTTGAACTTTCCTTGAATTCATACTGCTTGATGATTTTAGTGTGAGATCTGCATCCTGCCGGGCTGGATTTTCAATGCTTGGGAACCAGGCACTGCAGGGTGAGCTGCGATTATGTCCATCGAATGCGCATCTGAATACACTATGTTGCCTGATCGCGCTTTGTTCATTGCAGGCGGTAATTAACTTTATTTTAATGGTGGCTGGAAGGGGATGGGTCAGCGGATCAGGGCCATGGCGTACAAGTCGAAAAAGAAGTAGTGCTGCACGTCTTTAAAGCGATTGCTGAAAGTCAGGTAATGGGGCTCGGCGGCAAAAGAGAGGTTGCCAACGTACCTGGAGAGCACCCTGAAAATCTCGGCATCCTGCACGATGGTGCCCGAGAGGCTGACGGGAACAGCTGCCGGGTCGATGTTGAATTGATTGAGAACCGCCAGTGTGAAGTAAAGCACGTCGGCTGCCGTGGAGTAGGCAAACGAATTGTAGAAGGCCAGCGAGTGTTTGTCGAAAAGCACCAGTTGAAGGGTTCTGGCTGTGAAATGAACGAAGAGGCAGTGAGCCTGATCTTCAGGAACCGCCCTCTGTGCCCCTGTTATGAGCGCTGCAGCCTGGTCGCTGATATGGCAGGAGGGGAACTGCTTCTTGCAGGCGTGGATGATCGAGGGGTCCGCCTCATAGACCAGCTTGATCCCGAGGTCCGAGAGGTCTTCGTGCTGTAGGATGAAGCCGGGTTTGAGCTCATTGGTCAGTTCTCGCAGGTAAACGGCGGAGGCTGCATCGTTGAAAAGCCTGGATGGAACAGGCACTGTCTTGCGTGGAGCGAGGCAGATTCTAACCCGGCGGAACTGCTGGCTGAAGATTTCTTCCCTTTGGAAAAGGTTTTGCAGCTCCTGGCTGAAGGAGTCGCTGTCGGCGGCATAGCCCAGGTAAGGGATGGTGCGCAGCCGCAGCGCCTTGTTTTCCGCTGCATCGAAGATGAAAAAAAACAAACTGTCCATCCCGACCAGGATGGACAGTTGGCAGGCAGCAGAATGCTTTTTGCTGAAGTCTTTTTCTAGGATATCGTAATTTACTCCCATGAACCCGTCAGAATGGGTTTTGTCTTGTCACCAAATTTAATCATCTTTTTAGGATCGTAGCGTTCGTCGTACTTCTTGAACTTGCGATCGGCGAACTCGCCCATGAAGAGTTCATAGGGTGCTCCCACTTCCACCACGTCCACCACAGCCTGCTGATAGGTAACGGTATCTGCGAATATTTGGAACTCGACGTTATCGGTGAAAGGCACCAATCCCAGGTTGTCTTCATATTCGAGCGGTGGCTTCATTTTGCTTACTGAATCCACAGCGGCCACAAAGGAGGTGTCGTAACGCACCGCATCGAGGTTGGTCGGGTCGTCCGGATCTCCATATACCTTGATGACGCGGAACCTTCCGTTGCGGATGGTGTCGAGCAGTTGCGGGAAGCTGGAGGCGTAGTGACCGGTGATGTCGCGGTACACTTCCTGAGCCCTTTTAATTTTGATCAGTTGATTAATAACTGCCTTTTCGCGCTCCTCTTTTGTTTGCTGGAAGGCAATGGGTTCCTGGATTTGTGTGTAGAGCACATATCCCAGTCCCAGTATGAGGAGGAACATCAGGCCATTGAAAATCGTTCTCTTTTTCATTCCGGCTTGTTTTGATGCAATGTTAAAATATTTTGATGAATTTCGGATTCGAACTGCAATTTTAATGAATCCCCTGCTTTCCTATGCATAAGCGTGCATTTTTTTTAACCTGTGGCAAAAAAATGCCGTTAGCAACGCCCTTTCCGGGGGGCGATCGGCACCGACGGAACGGATTGACGGGTCTTTTGAGACAGCCTCTTATTTCGGGAAGGCGCCTCGTCAATGGGCTTTTTGAGACGGCTTCGATGCTGGCTGCACGCTAAGTCTTTTTAGAGCAGGGAGCAACACATTGCCCGTGGGTGGGAAACAAACATGCATTCTCTGATTTTTCCCGCTTGCCTTGAGGCGATACCAAATGTTACCATTCAGGGTCATCCAAAAAACCAGGACTAAAGATGCAAGCGGCGGCAAAAAAGTTGTGTTGAAAAACTAAAAAATCAGTCGGCCACTGAAATAAGCGACTTTTTTGATGCAGAGCGAGTATTTTTGCCGGCGGAATTGAAGGATATTCGATTTTAAATCCATTGTCCGGCGCTGAAAAATAACCTGCATGAGCACCATCATTTTAGGCATAGAATCATCCTGCGATGACACGGCAGCCGCGGTGGTCTGCGACGGCCGGGTGCTGAGCAATGTGGTAGCCAGCCAGGACGTTCATCGCCAATACGGCGGGGTGGTGCCGGAGGTAGCCTCGAGGGCGCATCAGGAAAACATCGTGCCGGTGGTGGACGTCGCCCTCCGGAAGGCTGGCATAGGGAAATCCGACCTGCACGCAGTCGCCTTCACCCGAGGGCCCGGTTTGATCGGCTCCCTCATGGTGGGAGTGTCCTTCTCAAAGGCCCTTGCCCTGGCGCTGGACATTCCCTTGCTCGAAGTCCATCACATCCAGGCCCATGTCATCGCCCATTTTGCCGCTGAAAAAAGCCCGTCCTTCCCTTTCCTCTGCCTTACCGTATCCGGGGGGCACACCCAGATCGTCTGCGTGCGGGACTATCTCGACATGGAGGTGCTGGGCGAAACAATAGACGACGCTGCCGGCGAGGCATTTGACAAATCCGGAAAAATGCTGGGCCTCGATTATCCGGCAGGTCCCCAGGTCGACCGGCTGGCCCGCCAGGGTCACCCGGTGTTTGACTTCCCGGAGCCTCAGATCCCGGGGCTGGATTTCAGCTTCAGCGGCTTGAAGACCTCCATCCTGTACTTCCTGAGAGACCGTTTGAGGGAAGACCCCGATTTTGCAAAGGTCCATCTGGCGGATATTTGCGCCAGCATCCAGCACCGGATTGTCACCATCCTGCTGAAGAAGTTGCGAAAGGCCGCCCGCGAAACCGGCATACGGGAAATCGCCATGGCTGGAGGCGTGTCGGCAAATTCAGGCCTGCGGGAAGGACTGGCCTTGATGGGCCGCCAGGAGGGCTGGAACGTTTACATCCCGCCTTTCGAATACTGCACGGACAATGCCGCCATGATCGCGCTCACGGGCTATTACAAGTACCGGCAGGGCCTGTTTTCAAACCAGGAGGTCAGTGCTGCTGCCAGGCTCAATTGGTAATGAGCCGGCCTGGCGAGAACTGAATTTCAAGCGCCAGCAGTTGCCGATAAACTGTCAAAGACTTAATTTTGCAGCGAAAAGCGATGGCCTTTTCGAATTCGAGGCAAAAATAGCCTGATGAATCAATACCTCATCTTCCGCACCTTAAAGACCAAATCGAATATTTTGATTGTAGGGTTTGCATAATTGAATAAAAACGTAATATCCTTATAACCAAAGGGTTTCGACCGGCGCTTCTCGCCTGCTGGTCAGGGCGGCCGGCGGCGAAGCACAGTTAGATGTTTTTAACACAATCAAAACGGTTGAAAATCAAGGTCTTTTTATTCCTGATTTTGCAGGATTGAGGTGCGGAAGATGAGAATGATCACAGCATTGACATTACTTCCAGCCTGAACAATTAAACGCCTGAAACCTGACGCGAATAAATCTCGTTCAGAGGTCTGCCGGCAGTGAGTTCCAGCCTTTTCCAGCAAAAAAAGTACGAGGGGATTTGAACAGAAGAAGCAAGCCGCCGGCCGTGGGCAAGGCGGGTGTCGTCAATAGCTGGTCCGGTGCAGCCGCTGGCAATGTCAGTGCAATTAACCAGCGTGAATTTCTACCATTTTTTAAATATTTAAATCACCAGACATGTTAAAAAAATCTTATTCCAAAACTAAACCCGTTTGCAAGGTCACATTCTCACTGCCCCTGGAGGCCGCCAAGGGAGGCAACGATGTACGCGTACTCGGCGATTTCAATGGCTGGAGCTGGGAGAACGGCTACCCCATGGCAGCCGGTAAGAAAGAATTCACGGCAGAGGCTGAAATCGCCTCCGGCAGGGATTATGAATTTCGCTACCTGATTGACAACCACATCTGGGAAAACGACTGGCAGGCGGATGCCTATGTATCGGCTGCCTTTGGTACCTCCAACTCCGTTTTGTCCCTCAAGGCGGAGGAGAAGGCTGCGCCTGTGGTGAAAGCCAGGGCTGCTGCTGAAGCAAAAGCCGACCAGGCTAAGCCTGCTCCCGCTGCCAAGGCGGCGTCGAAACCGGCTGCCTCTAAAGCCGCTGCTCCAAAGCCCGCTCCGGCAAAAGCTACTGCAGTCAAACCCGCTGCTGCTGACGACCTCACTAAGATTGAAGGGGTGGGTCCCAAGATTGCAGAACTGCTGCAGCAGGCCGGCATTGCCACTTTTGCAGATCTGGCCAAGGCTAAGACTGCTGACCTGAAGAAGATCCTGGAGGCTGCCGGAAAGCGCTTCCTCGTGCACGATCCTGCCACCTGGGCTGAACAGGCAAAACTCGCCGCAAAAGCGGACTGGGAAAAACTGGGGAAACTCCAGGCTACGCTCAAAGGCGGTAAGTAAATGGATATGAGGGCATGTCCCTCTTCAGAAAAGGGCGCGGGGAGAAACAACCCTGCGCCCTTAAAAAACTTGCCTTCAGTCAGCTGAACAGTCCCGCCAGCATTTTCAAATCCACATTGCCGCCCGACAGTATCACCCCGACGCGGCAATCGCGGAATTGCTGCTTTTCCTTCAGCAGGGCTGCCAGTGGCACCGCGCCGGAGGGCTCCACCACCAGCTTCATCCGCTCCATCAACAGGCGCAGCGCTGACACAATTTCCGTTTCCTCCACACATATCACCCTTTCCACAAGTTGCTGCAGGAGGGGGAAAGTCAAATCGCCGAGTGAGGTGCGCAGGCCGTCCGCAATGGTGTCGGGCGCCTTTTGCGGAATAATGTGACCAGCCTGAAGCGATTGCCAGGCATCGTTTGCACCCTGGGGCTCTGCCGCAATGACGCGGGAATGGGGTGAAAAAAAGTGAGCTGCCAGAGCGGTTCCTCCCAGCAACCCGCCGCCACCCACGGGGGAGAGGATCACATCCAGCCCGCCGGTGTCCTGTATCAACTCCAGGGCTGCCGTGCCCTGTCCCAGGATGACCTCCCGCTGGTTGTAGGGATGCAGGAAAGTTGCGCCGGTGCGCTGCACCACCTGCTGCAGCGTCTCCTCCCTGGCCTGCTGGGTGGGTTCGCATTCTATGATTTCACCCCCATACTCCCTGACGGCCGCCTTTTTCACAGCCGGTGAGTTGGATGGCATGACGATGTAGGATTTTATGCTCAGTACCTTGGCTGCCAGGGCGATGGCTTGTGCAAAGTTGCCCGAGGAGTGGGTGGCAACGCCCCGGCTTCGCTGTTCCTCACTCAGGCTCAGGATGGCATTGGCCGCCCCCCTCATCTTGAAAGCCCCCATGCGCTGGAAGTTCTCGCACTTGAAGAACACGCGGGCTCCGCACAGTCTGTCCACCGTGCTGCTGCTGTGCACCGGCGTCCGGTGAATGTAGGGCTGAATTCTCAGGAGGGCCTCTTCCAGGTCGCTGGCCTTGTAGAGCGCGTCAATGGATTGGGAAGTGATGGAACTAACCATGTTGCAGTTTTTTACTGAATGACTTGTGGCCCGCCTCCAGGTGGGAAATGATCTTGCCGGCTATGTCCAGCCCGGTGCACATTTCAATGCCCTCCAGCCCGGGCGATGCATTGACCTCCATGACGAGCGGCCCCCGCCGCGAGCGGAGCAGATCCACCCCGGCGACCTCAAGGCCCATCAGCCGGGCTGCCCGCAACACCATTTTTTCCTCGGCCTCGGAGAGTTCCACCGGCTCCGCCATGGCTCCGCGGTGCAGGTTGGAGCGGAATTCACCCGGGGGGGCCTGCCTTCGCATGGCTGCCACGACCTCCCTGCCTACCACAAAGGCCCGCACATCGGATCCGGCCGCCTCCTCGATGAATTCCTGCAGGATGACGGGCTGGTTGAGCTTGAAGAAGGT
>JBEAYO010000021.1:0-15561 GCA_041159285.1 Bacteroidota bacterium
CAGCGACGCTGCCTTCTTCAACAGTCATGAAATGGCCACCATTGCCGTGCTGGCCGACATCATCATCCCCAAAGATGAGAAATCAGGCAGTGCCACAGAAGCCGGGGTTCCCGATTTCATAGACTTCATCGTCCGCGACCTGCCGGATCACCAGATTCCCATGCGGGGGGGCTTGCGTTGGCTGGACACGGAGAGCCTGAAGCGCTTTGAAAAGCCCTTTGTGGAATGCTCCGAGTCGCAGCAACTGGAAATCGTGGAGGACATTGCCTGGCCCAACCGGGTGAAGCCTGGCATGGAGCAGGGTGTTGCCTTCTTCAACCGCATGCGCGACTTGACGGCCACTGGTTTTTTCACGACTGAGATGGGAATTGCAGACCTCGAATACAAGGGGAATTCCCCGAACGAATGGCCCGGCGTGCCGGAGGAGGTCTGGAAGGCCCACGGATTTGAAAGCGACGACATCAAGTGACAGCGCAGGGTGTCTTCCCTGCCAACACAGACTATTCGCACAGCTTGCCGCACTGCGCAGGGCGTCCCTCCAGCCATTCTGCATGGCTGACTAAAGCGCCCCGGAGTATACTTTGAGGTTTGTTCGTCTGCGCTGACTGGCTCGAGGCTGTCTCAAAAGCCCCGGCAACCCGATTCGCCGGTGCCGGTTGCCCCCCGGAAAGGGCAGAGGCCGTCTCAATAGATCCGGTGCGCTTTTGAAAGTCGTTCCACCGGTGCCGATTAGCCCCAGTAAAGGGCGTTCGGCTGGCCGCAGGCCGGCCGAATGCCCTAAAATCCCCCTTCCTCCGCGGTTAACCGCGGAGGAAGGGGGATTTTAGGCGCGCGGGGCTTCGCTCCGCGCGCCTGTTGCGAGAAGACGCTTCGCCAAACGGGTCTTTTCAAACAGCCCGCCGCCCTTTCCATAAGAGGGTGTCTCGCCGAGGGATCTTTTAATACAGCCTCCACCGAGGTGGATGTTTCAACAACCTTGACATCAACCCTCAGTTTACATGCCTGGGGGTGAATTCCCGGACCTTGCCTGCAAGGCCTTACCTGGCCTGAAAAATCTCATTCCATCTCCTGCCAGGCTTGTCCCGCGCATACCCTTTTTGAGGTATTTATGAAGCATTTTCATAATAAAATAACTCATTTTTAGCAGGTTATATTAACAAATAAAAAAAAATTGTGGCAGATAATGACAATTTTTTCTATCTTGCGGCGATTTTCGAAAAGCAAGCCCTTTGCACGCTTCTCGGAATCGTAGTCCCATGAACAAATTTCCTATGAAGCCGATTTCAACACTTTTCCCAATTCATTGGTCGCATGACATTGCTGTTCACCGTATAGGTTATTTCCCTCCTTCGTACCCATTTCGACACATTAATAAAATGAGAAGTGCCTGTTGCGGTGGCGATTGTTTCTTAAATCAATTTGTGCCGACTGGCATCAAATTAAGATTTTTTGCGTAATAACCATTTTGCAGGATTCTTGCAATTCTATATCCCAGACTTATTATTCATTCTATCCGGATTAAAAAATTGAGGTATGACAAACCGATTACTCCTCTTCCGGCTGTTGCAATTTTCTATTGCAGTATGCCTGAATACCATGACATTTGACCTGAATGCCCAGTGTGAAGGCACTCCTGTGAGTACCAACAGCTGTCCCGGCGGGGCAATTGGCCAGGAAAGCAAAGGCGATTTATTTACCCTGAGGTACTGCGGGCCAGACACCTTCTATGTAGATTCCTTCAATTGCTTCGTGAATTTCAATATCCCCTCGGGATCATTGAACATTTCCCCGAACTTCACAACTTCTTCCCTGAGCGTTGCTCTGACGGGCTATTCTCAGTTCGATCCTATACCAGCCGGACAGGAAGTGTCGGTGGTGTACATCATCAGTGGATCGAGCCCTCCCGTCACAGACACACTGTGTTTCACACTTTATTTTGCAGATACCATTGCCCCTGTCATCAACGTGGCGATTAACAACAAAACAGAAGCCTGCGATATTGCTAATTACGTCGCCTGGGCTGAGGCACAGAAGGCGCTCCTGCTATCCACCAGCACGGATAACTGCTCGGTGGATACGGTGTTTTACACGCCTGCCACTTTCACAGGCAACTGTGGCTCACAGGTAGTCACCTTTCATGTGGTTGACGAATTTGGCAATGAGTCCACCACTACGGCGACGTACACCAAAACGGACAACTTGCCTCCGACGCTGTTGAACTTGCCTGCCTCACCGGTAACCATCCCCTGTACCAATCCCTTGCCACCCCTTGCCACGGTGACGGCCTCCGACAACTGCTTCTCTGGAACCATAGCGGTTAGCCTTACTCAGACCTCTACCAAAACCAGCAATGGATCCTGCACTGATTACAGCTACACCGTCACCCGCACCTGGTCGGCCAACGACGGATGCGGCAACTCGGTTACCTCCTCCCAAATCATCAATGTGGTGGACACTGTCGCCCCGAATTTTGTCATTCCGGCTGATATCACCGTCAACTGCAATCAGCCTACGGACACGACAGCCCTGGGCGGCATCACTAATATAACGGACAACTGCAGCACCAATAATACAGTCACCTTCTCCCAGACAGTTGCTAATGGCTCCTGTCCTCAGGAAAGGGTGATCACGCGAACGTGGACCGTCAAAGACGCGTGCATGAATACGCGGACAAAGACACAGAAAATAACGGTAGAGGACAACGTGGCGCCCACCGCCACCTTCCCCCCAAACATAACGGTGAGCTGCTTTACCAGCCTGAACAACCTAACCCAGGTGGGAAGCCCGACCAATATGAGCGACAACTGCGACTTGACGCCGATGGCCAGCTTTACCGACACCGTGACTACCCTAATCACCAATTGCGAGTACACGGTGAAGCGCTCCTGGGTGGTGAAAGATGACTGCGGAAATTCCTCGCCGTCGGTAGTGCAAACAATCAAGGTCAAGGATAACACGCCTCCCGTCGTATTGAATGCTGCGGCCAACCAGGTCATTAGTTGCGACGATGCCCTTGATGTGGACAGCGTCTTCAACGCCTGGGTTGTCAGCCACGGCAGTGCCACGGCAAGTGACAACTGCACTGCTGCCAATTTACTGCTCTGGGAGGCATACAATGCCGGAACCAACAACCCGGCTTCTTTACCCGCGCCGGATTGCATGAACCCTGTAACCGGTATTTACCGCACGCGCACCGTCAACTTCATCGTGTCGGACCAATGCGGCAACAGAGATACCACGACTGCCACATTTACCGTCAGGGACGATACGCCGCCTGTGATTTCAGAGTGCCCGGCCGACACGATTGTCCAGACAGACCCCGGTGTTTGTGAGGCCACCATATTGTTCACCGTCCCCATGGTGACGGAAGATTGCGGCAACACTAAATTCACTTTGAATTTATTCGAGAATGAGATGTTGACCTATCCCGGTGGTGATCCTGTAGAGACCCCTGTGGATGACGTCATCTTTGAATTTGCGGTTCCGGGGCCTCCTTACACTGCTGTTGCCAGCGGAAGCCTGGTAATCAGCCTCGACAATGTGGACTCAGAAGCCCCGACGGAATTTTTCCGCGCTTATGGAGAAGACGGTGCCTTCCTCGGCAACATCAGCAATACGCCGGTACAATGCGGGGACACCTCCACGGCTTTTGTTCTCTCCATTGCTCAATTGAATGAATGGGCCTTTGACGGGGTGATACGGATTCTGCTGAAACCTAATATTCCCTCCAATTTGCCTGGCCGTTTTTCCGTGAACCCGATTTGCGTCAACGCCAGCGCCAGTGCCAGCCTCAACTACTCGGCACTGTTTCCGAACTACCTGCGCTTTGAGTACAATATCAACGGAGGACCTCGCGTCCCGGTCTCCCCAATAGCCCCGCTGTTTGTGACACTTGACCAGGGCATCAACGACATCGGCTATTTCTTTACAGACTGCACGGGTAACCAGGACAGTTGCAGTTTCAGGGTGAGGGTGGAGGACAAGGAAAGCCCGACCATCTTGTGTCCGCCTGATGCCACTTTTTTCCTGGATCCGAATGAGTGTGACAAACAGGTGGAAGTTCCGCTGTTTTCCGATGTGCTGGACAATTGCGCGGTCACAACCCCCAGCATGCAGCAACAGCCGGCGGATTCCCTCGGCGCGCTCATCACCTATTCTTACAATCCCAATCTGAATGACTATGTAGCCAATGACAAGGTCTTCATCTTCAGCGGGCTGCAAGGGGATGCGACCCCCGGTGGCGTGCAGTTGGTTATCACTTTGCAGGCAGATGTGGACTCCATCGGAGAGTACTTCGAGGTATATGACAACGACAATAACTTTCTGGGTACCACCAAGAGTAACCAGGTGAGTCCTGGCGACTGCAACTCGCCGGCCACGGCCGTGTTCAACATCCCGGCCGAAGTGTTCAATGACTGGGCTTCCGCCGGTGACATCCAGGTGACGATTCGCTCGTACATGGGATTTCCCATACCTCCCGCCGGACCGGGCTGGGGCATCAATCCCTGCGATACATCCATGGTGAACAGCGATGGCGACTCGGATGGCAGCTATGTTTATGCCACCTTTGTTTATGAAAGCGTGGAGCCGCTGTTCTATGCCTCGGGAGCCACCGTCATCGACACCGTCACGCTGGATCCTCCGCTGGAGGCTGCTACTTACACGCTCAATCAGGGAGTTACCACCTTTACTTACCAAGTGGATGACCTCGCCGGCAACACCGGATCCTGCTCCTTCGACATAGAAGTGGTGGATAACATTCCCCCCGTTGCACTTTGTGGTCCCACTTTCGTGGATATCAACCCCTCGGGCATCGTGGTGGACACCATCTTCCCCTCAGAGATAGATTTGGGAAGTTCCGACAACTGTCCGAACTTCACCATGGAGGTGATTCCCAACATCGTCACCTGCAACAGCGGGTTCTTCACCCCTGTGACACTGCGGGTGACAGATGCTGCCGGCAATAGCTCTGAATGCTATACATTCGTCAATGTGACGGTCATGGCTCCTGAGCCAAGCGTGACCAGTGCCTGCGGCAGCAGCACCCTTCAGCTTTTCGCGAATCCACCCCTGGTGCCAGGTGGAGGCACAGCCCCTTACCAATATATATGGTATAACCCACAGGGCATTCCATTCGCCTATGAGAAGAACCCTGTGATATTGAATGCAAACCAGAGCAACCTTGGCTTTTACCTGGTGACGATACAAGGACTGACTGGCTGTATTTCAACAGCTTCCGTTCAGGTCACCTGCGATCAGCTGCCGCTTTCAAAGCCCACGGTGACTGCCGAAGACAATCAAATCTGTTCTGCCGACCAGCTTGTCTTGAATACGCCCAGTGTCTGCGGATCCACCGTGAAGTACAAGTGGTACCAGGGAACAGCCCCGGCAGGCATCCTGTTGGGAACGACCACCGTGCCGACTTTCAGCTCCCAGCCCTCCGGTGCCGGCAACTTTAACTTTTATGTCGTCGTGGAGCGAAGTGGTTGTGATTCGGAAGCCTCCAATCCGGTTACCATACAGGTTACCCTGACACCGGTGGCGGTGCCAGCGCAGACCAATATTTCACTTTGTGAAGGAGACGAGATATTGTTGAATTCCATCGGAAACCTGCCGGGCTCCGCTTGCATCTGGCAAGGCCCCTGCGGGTATTCATCAGCCAGTTGCAACCCGGCGCCGATTCTGAACGCCACCGCTTGCAACAGCGGAACTTATGAGTTGATTGTTTCCAGGTCCGGCTGCGTCTCAGAACCGGTCACAGTGGCAGTCAGCGTTCTTCCGAAGCTGGCCACTCCCCAGTTGCTGAACTCGACCTCTCCTGTCATTCCGGCCTGTAGTGGCTCCCAGATAACCCTGACGGCCAGCCAGGTATCAGGTGCTGTGTCATATCTGTGGACATCTCCCGTGTTTACGACTATCTCCACGATGAACAACATCCTGGTGATTCCAAATGCTGACATCAACCTCCATGCGGGAGCATGGACTGTGCAGGCCATTGGCCCCTGCGAGTCGAATGTTTCCCAGCCTACCATTGTTCACATCGTTCCAAAGCCGGAATCAGTGACAGCGACGGTGAACCCGGATCAGGCCTGCGAGGGGCAGGATGTGCTGTTGTCTTCCAACTCGGCTACTCCGAACGTCAACTTCCTTTGGACCTTCCCCAACGGTCAGACAGTAGCCCAGCCAAATGTGCAACTGCCCGGGGTTAGCGATACCTACGATGGCATTTACACACTGACTGTGTCCACACAGTTTGGCTGCAGCATACAAATCACTGCGGAACTCGATGTCGTCAACCGGGTTGAAATCACCGGCATCAGCAGCGATGCTCCGACTTGTGTCAACGGCCCTCTGGACGTAAAACTGGTGGCCACTCTGTTCCCACCAGACAACGGCAATTATGTGTACGAGTGGACGGGGCCCAACTATATGTCTTCCGATCCGATGGCCATCATTCCGAACGCCACCTTTGCCAACAGCGGCGCCTACACCCTCGTCGTGACGAACGCGCTGGGTTGCAGTTCCCTGGCTACAACGGTGAATGTCGGCATACCACAGATTTTACCCACTCCTTCTACGCCGATGCTCAGTGTTCCAAATCCATACTGCGAAGGCGATGAGGTCATATTGACTACGAATGCTTATCCGGGAGCTGCATCTTATGTGTGGACCGGTCCTTCCAACAGCTACACGACCTCCACCCCTTCCCTGATGCTGAGTGATCTGACGGCTACCGAGGCAGGCAACTACACGGTTTACTATGTTGTATCTGATTGTAACTCTGCGACCTCTGGCAGCGTGGAGTTGATTGTCAATCCGGCTCCAATCATAGCTCCGTTCAGCAACAGCCCTGTTTGTGAGGGTGAGACGATAGAACTCGGGCTCAACTGTTCCACTGGTGCCATATATGAGTGGACAGGGCCCGGAGGTTTTACGGCTTCGGTCTGTAACCCGGTGGTGTCAGGGGCCAATCCATTGCTCAATGCGGGAACCTACACTGTTCGGAAAAACGAGAATGGCTGCTGGTCAGATGCCATTGCCGTCAATGTGGAGGTCAAGCCCAAGCCGAGCGTGCCTACTGCTGTGAACGCAGGTCCATATTGCGCTGATACGGAGCCCGTCATCCTGTCGGTAACCTCTAATTCCGCCACTCCCGGAGCTGTCTATACCTGGTACAATTCCAATAATGAGCCGCTGGGCACCCCTGTGCTGAATCTGAACTTCCCCGTCAGCAATCCCCAACAATACGGCAATGGCAACTTCGAATTTTACGTGGTGGCTACGCTGAATGGCTGCTCTTCGGTTGCTTCCATTCCGACGCAAGTGGCGCTAAATACTATACTCTCCAACCAGGCGGAGGCCGGTCCGGATGAAACTGTTTGTGCAGAGGACATCATCTCCCTGCAGGCGACGACGCCTTCTGCCGGCACTGGAATTTGGACTTTGGTTTCCGGAAACCCCGCTGGTGTCTCAATTGCCAACCCTGACAGCCCGTTCAGCACTGTGGATGGCCTGCAGGCAGGAACTGTTTACACCTTCCAGTGGAGCCTGTCCAACGGCGCCTGTGAAAACTACTCGACCGACCAGGCAGTGCTCACGGTCACTGCGCCGGAGGAGGCCAATGCCGGGGAACCCTTCACTGCCTGCTTTACTTCTATCACCAATCTCAATGCAGTGCCTGCTTCGAATGGCGTAGGAAACTGGTCTCAGCCTGCCTCGCAGGCCAGCCTGGGAGTTGCCATCGTAGATCCGGCCAACCCTGCCTCGCAGGTAACCGGCCTGGTAGCAGGCAATAGCTATGTCTTCACCTGGACCATAGAAACCGGTTGCGGAATGTCATCAGAGACAGTATTGGTTACGGCGAGCGATGAAAATGCATTTGCAGGCTTCGACCTCGATGTCTGCGGAGCGGAAGGCGATGCCCAACTGGATGCCACGGGTGCTTTGAGTGGAGTGGGAACCTGGACGACTGAGGACACCTCGGTAGTCATTGTGACGCCCAGTGATCCGAAGACCATCGTGCGCAACCTGAAGCCAGGTGAGAACATCCTTGTTTGGACCATCAACGAGGCTTCCTGCGGTCACTATTCCATAGATTCCGTGGTTGTATTTTTTGAGGAAGTCGGAGCGGTGGACGACGTGGTGGAAGTTCCATACGCCGGCACAGTCACCGTTGAGGTCTCTGCAAATGACCTGATCAACGGGCTTTTTGAAGTCAACATCATTGACGAACCGGAGCACGGCCGCCTGACGGTCGGACCTGACGGCGTGCTGATATACCAGGCCGGCTCGAACTACATAGGGCCTGATGCTGCCATTTATGAGATTTGCCAGCAAGACTGCGATTGCGTTTATGCCTCAGTTTATCTCAATGTCGGCAAAAATGCCAATTGCTTTGCCCCCTCCATCATTACCCCCAACAATGATGGAATCAATGATGCTTTTGTGGTTCCCTGCCTTACGGATCTCGCCTCCTTCCCCAACAATTCAGTCAGCATTTACAATCAGTGGGGAGACGGCGTGTTCTATGCCAAGCCTTACAAGAATGACTGGATGGCTACTCAATCTGGTGAGGAATTGCCATCCGGTACTTACTTCTACATTGTTGACCTGGGCAAAGGCGACAAGCCCATGTCGGGTTATTTAATCATTCAGCGTTAATAAAATCTGATTGGAAAGCGGCAGCCGATGCCGCTTTCCAATCCCAATTATCATATTGCTATGAAAAGAATCATATTCACATTGATAGCGATCTCGGGTTTGTCAACAGCGGGCTTTGCTCAACAGCAGCCCCAAAACACCCAGTTCATGTATTACAAGATGGGCTACAATCCCGGTGTGGCAGGCAGCCAGGAGTCCGCCTGCATTTCCTGTATTTACAGGCAGCAATGGGTTGGCCTCGATGGTGCGCCTTCCATGGCTGTGGCCACTTTCAACATGCCGCTTTCGGGCCAGCGGGTTGGCATCGGCGCCAATTTGTACCGCCACACGATAGGTATCACCACCATGTACAACGTCGACGGGGTGTATTCCTATCGCGTACGCCTTGGCAATGGCATGCTCGGGCTGGGGCTTCAGGCTTCCGTACGTTCACTGGAGCATGACTTTCAGCGCACAGTGGCTATCCAGCCCAAGGAGGACGATCCCAACATCCCACCCGGTACCCGGGATAAATTCCTGCTCAATTTCGGCACAGGGGCCTATTACAGCACAGACCGGTTTTACTTTGGCGTTTCTGTGCCCAGGATTTTGAAGTCGAACATTGACTTTGCAGTTTCCGATCTGGTCATCGCCAGGGAGGTTCAACATTATTACCTCATGGGTGGTGTGAAAATCCCGCTCAATGATAACCTCGAGTTACAGCCTCAGGCATTGATTAAATATGTCAATGGTGCCCCAATGGATCTCGATGCCAATCTCAACCTGTTGATTGTCAAGCGCTATGTGGCAGGCCTGACCTACAGGATCGGAGGTGACAAGACTACCGGGCTGGGGGATTCTGTTGACTTGTTGCTGGGAGCCCAATTGACAAAAAATCTTGTAGTCAGCTTCTCTTACGACTACACTTTGTCTGAAATAAAGGAATATACCACGGGTAGTATTGAATTTTCAGCGCACTATTGCATTGGAAATACAGGCGGCAAGGCGAAAGAATACGTCAATCCCCGTTTCTTCTGATAGCCTGCACATCTAACTCCGTCGAGGCTGTTTCAAAGGCATGGCCAAAAAGGCACCTTGGCAAGGCATCCTACCATGGATGGGTTAAAAGATTCAATGGCGAGGTGCCTTCGCTTAACAGATGCGCGGAGCAAAGCCCTTCGCATATAAAATACCTCTTCCGCGACGGTTTTGCTTTGTCAAACCGCTGCGGAAAAGGTATTTTATGGCATTCGGCCGGCTGCAGGCCAGCCGAGCACCCCTTCCGGGAGCAATCAGCATCGGCGACAAAAAGAACCACCGTGAAAACTTCTGAGCGTCTTTTTCGGGAAGCGGGCCTGGGCCATTGGTTCTTTCGGTAGAACCCCAGCCGGCGGAACCTAGCGGCAGCTATTGATGGTAAATTCTTCTCTGCCGCCAGGCGAGCACCTTTCAACCGCAAAATAAAAAAAGCGTTTTTCAGTTATTATTAAATATCAAGGCAGAAGGAGCATCCCTTGCTGCCAAATTGTTTATAAGATACCTATGAAAAAGTCCTTATTCAGTCTGGCCGTCCTTTTTCTGCCCCTTTGCCTGGCAATGGCGCAGCAGCAAACCTCGAAGTCAAAAAGCGCCGATAAAGTGTATGAAAAGACACAAATTCTCGATTCGGCCAGGCTTATCAATTGCAGCGACCTGAATACCGCTTCCCATGAGTTTTCACCAGCCTTCTATCAGAACGGCATCGTGTATGTGTCATATCACAAAAGCGGCCCTGTTGACCCGAAGACCGGAAAACCCTTCTTTGAACTCTTCTATGCTGAGGTTGACGATTTAGGACTGCCTCAAAAGGGAAGGCCTTTTTCTCTGACAATTAACTCACAGGCACATGAGGGCCCTGTTTCCTTCAGTCGCGAAAACGACGTCATCTACTTCACCAGAAATAGCCTGGAAGACGGACTCACCAAGGCCAATTCCCAGGGCATGGTGCCGATGAAAATATACGAGGCCCGCCGAGGGAAGTACGATTGGGAACAAATCCGCTCCCTGCCCTTCAACAACGACGAGTACAGTTGTTTCCACCCTGCTCTTTCGGCAGACGGAAAGCGGCTCTTCTTCTCATCCAACATGCCGGGCGGCTATGGCGGCTTCGATCTTTATTTTGTTCAAAAGAAAGGTGATGACTGGTCCAAGCCTGTCAACCTTGGAAAAGATGTCAACTCTGCCGGAAATGAGGTGTTTCCCTTCATCCACAAGTCCGGTAATCTCTTTTATTCTTCCAACGGCTGGGGCGGAGAAGGCAAACTGGATGTCTATGCCGTTGATGTTAGCGGTAGTGACTGGAACAGGCGAATACACCTGGGCAAGAAAATCAATTCAGCGGAAGACGATTTTGGATTCATCCTCAATGACGAGGGTACGCGGGGCTATCTCACCTCCGGCCGGGCTGCCGGCCAGGGGGAAGACGACATCTATCTGGTGGAAGTTGGAATGCCCTTCGTGGAGGAAAAGGCTCCCCTGGTGCTGAACACCACAATCATTACCTATGATTCCCGCACGAACGAGCGCATCGGCAATGCCGGTGTCCGCGTGTTTCTTCAGTCCGATGAAGGTGTGCTGGAGGGAAATGATCTTTACGACCTGGAGTTGCTGCCGTCAGATGAGGGTCAGGAGCTCCTGGTGCGAATGGTCCGCAAGTCGGACGGGCAGCTTGGAAGTCCCTCTCTTTACACTAACCTGAACGGCGAGGCCCTCACAGAACTCCTGGCGGGAAAGAACTACCTGGTGCTCATCACGAAAGAGGGGTATCAAAGCAGCGAGTTCTCCTTTGGAACGGAGGGGCTGGAAGGCCCGCAGATTCTAAGGGCTCCCATGAAACCCAAGAGCTGCATCACACTTAATGGCCTTGTCACTGCGGAAGGCTTTGCCGTTCCCATTCCCAACGCCCTCATTCGCATTGTGAATCAAACAGATAATTCCGAAAAGCTGGTTCGTTCCAGTTCCAGCGGTATGTTTGAGGGCTGTCTGGACGCTGGCGGCGACTTTGTATTGACTGCGGAGAAGCCGGGTTACGAAAAGGCGACTTATTCCCTCACCACCAAGGGGAAAAACGATTTGCAGCCGATGAACCAGCGGATTTCCATGAAACCGCTCAGTGATGAGGTATTGCGGGAGCCTATTCAGGAGGGTAGCGTGATCGTGCTGGAAAAGATATACTACGACTACAATCAATACATCATACGCAAGGGAGCTGCGCGTGATTTGGATGCCCTGGCGCGTCTGATGACGCTGTACCCCAGCATGGAGATTGAGCTGGTCTCCCACACCGACAGCCGGGGAACCGAGGAGTACAACCTCGACTTGTCGCTCAAACGGGCTGAATCAGCCAGGCGTTATTTAGTTCAAAAGGGCATAGGTGTTGGCCGCATCAAGGTTTTTGGCTACGGTGAATCGCAAATTCGCAATAAGTGCCTTGAAGGAGTGGAATGCACCGAGGAGGAGCACCAGTTCAACCGCCGAACAGAAGTTCGGGTAGTCAGGATTGACGAGGCGGTCCCCATCAAATACGGAGAGGGCAACCCCAGCGGTGGTGACGGCAACTGAGGCTGGTTTCTTTAAAAGGAAAATAGCCTGCATCAAAAGGTACCTTGGCAAGGTGCCGTGCGCACAAAAAAAACTTCCCGGCCGCGGTTTGGCCAAGCCAACCCGCCGCGCGCCCCCCCCCCCCCCCCGCCCGGGGTGGATTTTTCGCGGGCCCCCCCGGCGGGCCAGAGGCCCGCTGTGCGCACTTTCCGGGAGCCAGGCAGTAACGGCGGAATGGATTGCCGGGTCTTTTGCGACAGCCTTGACGTTCTTCTCCCCGGGCTGATTTTTCCTGCTTCAATAATTTGCTAATTTTGCAACCTCAATCAGACAGCCATGCAGGTGCTGTGAGAAGGAATTATCCGCTTGCAGCAGGTACTGTCTCGCTGTCAGTTTTTTTATCAGCAAAAAGAAATCGAAACAAAAACTACCGTTCTGAATTATGCAAAGCTCATCCTTTGAAGTCACCGGCGGCCGTGCGCTCAGCGGCGTCATTACCCCCAAGGGGGCTAAGAACGAGGCCCTGCAGGTCATCTGTGCACCTTTGCTCACCAAAGAGAAAGTCACCATTTCGAATGTTCCGGACATTGCCGACGTGCGCAGTCAGATCGAGCTGCTGCGCGGCCTGGGGGTGAAAGTCGAGCGCCTGCAGCACGACACTTACAGCTTTCAGGCGGATGAGGTGGATCTGAATTTCTTTGAGGACAAGGCTTTTCTGGCCAGTGCACGGCGCATCAGGGGAAGCGTCATGCTCATGGGGGCTCTCCTGGGCCGTTTCCGCAAGGCCGTGTTGCCCCAGCCGGGCGGGGATAAAATCGGACGCCGCAGGCTGGACACCCATTTTCTGGGCCTTCAGAAATTGGGGGCTGAATTCAGTTACGATGATGCGGAGCGCATGTACTTCTTAGAGGCCCCTGTCCTGAAAGGAGCTTACATTCTGATGGATGAAATATCGGTGACGGGCACGGCCAATGTCATTTTCGCCGCCGTGCTGGCAGAGGGTACTACCACGATTTACAATGCAGCCTGCGAACCCTACGTGCAGCAGCTTTGCAAACTGCTGAACCAGATGGGTGCCCGCATCAGCGGCATCGGCTCCAACCTGCTCACCATCGAAGGGGTGGAGCGGCTGGGAGGTGCACAGCACCGTTGCCTGCCCGACATGATCGAGGTGGGAAGTTTCATTGGACTGGCTGCCATGACGCAGTCCGACATCACCATCCAAGGTGCCGGCGTGGCAGAGTTGGGCAACATCCTGCCTGTTTTTGAGCGGATGGGAGTTGACATGCGCATTCAGGGGGACGATATACGGATAGCTCCCCAGGACGAAATTGAGATACACAGCTTCATAGACGGCTCCATCATGACCATTTATGATTCTCCCTGGCCTGGCTTCACCCCAGACCTGATGAGCATCGTCCTGGTGTTGGCTGTCCAGGCCAAGGGCAGTGTACTCATACACCAGAAGATGTTTGAGAGCCGTCTGTTCTTTGTGGACAAGTTGATTGACATGGGAGCACAAATCATCCTGTGCGATCCCCATCGCGCCACGGTGATTGGCCTAAACCGGCGTTTTCAGCTTCGCCCCATAGAAATGACCTCACCTGATATTCGCGCCGGTGTGGCGCTGCTGATTGCCGCCCTTTCAGCCAAAGGGAAGAGCATTATCCACAATATCCATCAAATTGACCGCGGCTACGAGCGGATTGATGAGCGCCTCAACAGTATCGGTGCGGAAATTAGGCGGATTTGATTTCAGCGCGTTGTTGAAATTTGTTTCCCCGGAGCCGATTGGTTCCCGGAAAGTGCGAACGGAGGGCTACAGGTCCGAGCGCACTTTTCAGGAACCAATCCGGTAGCAGGGGTTCTTTAAGAACAAACACTTTCCGGGGGTGAAGCAACAATGGCAGCCCCTTTCATTTCCCTTTATTCATAGCGCAATGACTCGATGGGGTCCAGGCGGGCCGCTTTGAAGGCCGGGTAGATGCCGGAAGCCAGTCCCACCAGGGAGCAAACGACAATGGCCAGGAAAATCCAGTTCCAGGGGATCAGAAAATTCCCGCCCATGAGTTGGGTCACCAGGTTGCCGACCAGGATGCCCAGCACAATCCCGACCACACCTCCCAATTCACATATCAAGACAGCCTCCATTAGAAACTGATACAAGATATTGTTGCTGGTGGCACCCATTGCCTTGCAGATGCCAATTTCCCTTGTCCGCTCCGTCACGGATACCAGCATGATGTTCATCAGCCCGATGGCAGCCCCCAGCAGGGTCATCAGTCCGATGGCGATGGCCGCCATGCGCAGGCTGGCCGTATTGTCGCGGATCATGGAGACCAGGCTGTCGCTTTTGAAGGTCTCAAAGTCGTTTGGCTGGGCAGCGCGCAGGCGTCTGATGTTGCGGAAAAGCCCGATGGCGCCTGATTCCACCTCCTCGATGAGGGTGGGATCCTGCACGGTGACAATCAGGCTGTAGTTTTGCTTTTGAGAGGCATAATAGCGTTTTCCATCCATGAGCGGGATCAGCACCGTGCGGTCCTCGCTTTGATTCATGCTGGTGCCTTTGGATTTAAGGACGCCCACCACCCGGAATTGAAGATTGCCGATGGAAATATTGCGGGTCAGCGCTTTTTCAGGCTTTCCATTGAACAGGGTTTTTACAATGTCAGCCCCAATGATGGCCCTGTTGCCGCCGTTGAGCACCTCGTGATTGGTGAAGCTCCTGCCGGCGGTGATTTCAAATCCTTTCGAGTCCAGATAATTCTCGTCTATGGCGACGACGGAAACAGTGGGATTGGTGTCTTCTTTCCCGTGTTTTATGACAGCCCTGCCCGTGCAAACCGTAGAGGCCGACACGTTGGCTGGCAACGAAAACCGGTCTTTGAAATCCATGGCCTGATCATAGGTGATGGGTTCTCCGATTTTTTGCCGCCTTCCGCCATGGGAGCCGCTGATTTCAACTCCCTTAGGTTCTATGGTGAAAGAGTTGGCACCCAGGCCGGAGAAGTTGTCATTGAGCGAATAAACGGCGCTGTCAATGGCAGTCAGGATACCGACCAGGGCCGTGATGCCGATGGCGATGATGAAAAGGGTTAAAAAGGCCCGCAGTTTATTCGAGCGGACGGATTTGAGCGCTTGTCGGAATGTTTCAGCGTAATTCATGTTTTTGATAGTTGTAATGATGAAGGCACCGCCACTGTCATTCGGCCCTGTCTCTAATAGGCTGGGTGCAAATTTGATAGTTTTGTCGCTGTTGCTGTCTGGCTTTGGGGAGGGCGCAAGGCTGTCTCAAAAGTCCCTCTCGCGAGGCGCTATCTCCTAAAAGGGATTGTGTAAAAA
>JBEAYO010000022.1:0-15400 GCA_041159285.1 Bacteroidota bacterium
GGGATGATGCTGTGCCGCATCATCTCTGTGTACAAAGGTGCCACCTGTGAAAAATGGCTGAGCTTGGAAAACAGGGTGGTGAACATCGGCGGGTCCGGCTCTATGCCCTCTTTTTTAGCTTCGGTGAAAATGTTACGGGCAGTTTCGTAGTCCGGCGCTTTTGACAGGTAAACCGTGTAGATCTTCTTGTCGGGGCGCAGGCCCTGCTTGCGAAGTTCGTCCATCACCTGCCGTGCCTGTGCCAGGTTCTCCGCTTGTTGAATGTAAGCCAGGTAAACCTCGGGATCCGGTTTTGTCCCCGTGATTCCCGGCAGCAGGCGCATGGCCCGCTCCGCTTCTTTGAAGTTGCGGGTCAGAAGCAGCAAAGCCGCCGCTGTGGAGGTGCCCACCTGAAGCCCGTTGCGCTGCATCTCGGAGACCATTTTCGCAGCCTCGTCAAAGCTTTCCATGTTTTTTACCATGGCTGCCAGGGTGGCCTCCTGTGGCCTCACACCGCTTTCGCGCATCATAACAAACAGGGAGCGGCATTCCTCCAGGTTGCCGGCTTTTTCCGCCATCAGGTTGAAAAACGAGAGGTCTGGTCTGATTTCCGCTGCTCTCATGCTGGTCAGCAGCTCCCTTGCGTCGGAGAATTTGCGGGTTTTCCGCAGCAGGGAGACATAGCCCTTGAGCGATAGAGCCTCACGGGAGCTGGCGCTCAGGATGTTCTCCGTTCCGGCAAAGGGAGGTGCTTCAAAGGAGGACTGATAGCTGGAGGAACCTTGCTGCCGCGTGGACCGGCGCTTTTTTTCCTCCTCTTGCCGGATCCATATTTTGCGGCCGATGGCGTCTTCGATATCCCCTGCGCTCAGGCCGATGTGTTCCGGCAAAAATTCGTTGATGGAGCCACCCTCTTGCTCCGAAGCCAGCCAGGCCATGGTGAAGGTCCGCGTGGTGTCAGCATAGGAGCCTGGTGGTGGCGCGTTTTCGGGCAGCAGGAGGATGCGCAGGATCTGTTCCCGCACTGGGAATGCATCCTCCTCCGGCAACAGACCCCGCAGGGACTCCCGGATGTGTCCCGGCAGGTGGCCGTTTCGAAACCAGGGCAGACGGAAAAGCCGGTACATCGCCACCCACCAGACCTGGTTCTGTTCCCACTCGGAGTAGTCGGTCCGCGGTGGAATGGCCTCGTCGTGAAACAGGCTGCTCAGCTCGAAATACAACTCCGGGTACCAGGCGGTGGCGCATAGCCATCGGAAGGCCCCACTGCCCAGGTAACGGCGCAGGTTGAGAATCACCTCCTCGGGTATTTCGCGACCCCGGAAAGCTAGCTGGGGCAGGGAGGGTTCCGGGTACTTCCGGCTCCAGAAGTCAGGCGTGAAAGCATAGCTGGCATTCCATTGCCCGAGGAGCGAGGCCAGACCTTCAGCTGTGGCCGGCACTACCGGGAACAGCTGGCAGAGCGCCAGTTCCCTTCTGCCCCAGTCGGGCACCGGCGTGCTGCACATCAGGGCCAGCAGCGGCCAGTATTCCCGCAGTTGCAAGGCCAGGTTGGAAGGGCTCAGCCGGGGAAGTGACAGGTACGACTCTGCCGCTCCAATCAACAGCAGGCGGGCCTCGGGCTGCTCGCCTGCCAGCCGCTCGATCGGGATCCGGTGATGGGGGCTGTTCCCCTCTTTCCAGACCTGACGGGGCATGGTGTCGTAGAAGTAGTAATCGGCATCCACATCGCGGCGGTTCATTTCTAGCACCATTTCCCGGTAGAAAGCGGAGAGGTGATCCCGGAGGCTTCGCTGCTCAATGAGCACCAGGTAGGAGGGCGCCCGCTTCCGCCTTTGGTAAACGAACTGCGGAATTCCTCCCGCCCGCATGGTCTGCCGAATGCTGCCAGGAATGTCCCAGTCGTAGCTGTCGGCCCATTCCTTTTCCCGCAGCGGCTGCATTGCCTTGTCCATTTCGGCATGGTTCCAGACCCGAAGGGCGTTGTTGGGGAAACGGAGGTTTACCCGTATGGGGCCTATCCTGGAGGTGGCGATGGTCGTTGCTCCCTGGACAGGTGCAGGCGCCGATGGTGGAAGGACGGTCTCCTGCAAGGGTGCTGACTTGGCGGCTGGCAACTGAGCGGTTGTGACAAGGGTAGTCGAACCGGCCCCCGCCTGGAAGTAACGGTCAAAGGCCTCGGCAAACAAGCGCTGCTGCTCTTCTGTGTGGCATAGCAGGGCGGAAAGCGAAAAGCGCAGTTGTTCCGGCTGCCGGCCATCCTCCGGCTTGTCCACTTGAAGCGATAGCCAGCGGTAGAGGCGGAGCCAGGTGTCCACCCCGAAATAGAAGCCGCTGGCAGACAATTCCTGCAGCAGGGGCTCGAAAGCATGTATTTGCAGCTTTTCCTCCATGGGCTTCAATTAACTGGCTTTGGTCCGGTTGAACTCCTTGATTTTATCCGACAGTTTCTGCTTGGCCCTGATGAAGGGCAAGGTGCTCAGCACCTGCCCGTCATCGGCAGTGAACAGTTCGTTGACGGTGAAAAACGTCTCCTGGAACACTTCCTTTTGCCAACTGCCGATATCGCTTTTGCGGATTTCCGGCAACTGGGAGAAGCTGGCCACTTTCGACGCATTTTCAACAGCGAGTTGGTCGAACAATGTACCAAAGTAATCGCCGTCGTCGTAGTATTCCCTGAGGCAAATGACGACCAGGCGGGAACTCAGCTCCCGGCTGAGCTGCATGGCATATTCGCTGGTGTAAAAACGGAAGAAGGCTTCCCAGCCGCCTTCCCAGTCCAGCACGGAGAGGTCGTGGTAAACAATGACCAGGTTGTTGTCGGGTTGCAGTTTTTGCAGCACCCAGCGGTTGAGCCCCGCGTTGAAACTGCCCGGGAAATGGCGCGCATAGAGTTCCGATAGCGCCAATTTGTATTTGTCCCCGTCGAAAAACTGTCCCGCCAGGCTTTCCAGTTCGATTTCCTGCCATCGCGGGGGCAGGGCGTTGGAAACACCGTACTCCTTGAAGCGGAGCCCCAGCTCGTAGGGGCAGTTGAGGTCTTTGTCGTGGATGAAGAAAAAGAGCGGATCCTGTTCTGTTCCGTTTATCTTGCCCAGGGCGCGGGTGCTGAAGGTGTCTGCCTCCTTGCGGCGGTTGCAGAGCAGGTAGCTGTTGGCGTCCACCCCCATGCTTTTTACCTGGGCCTGCTCACGCTGGCTGATTTGCGTGACGGCGGCAGTTGCGGGTTGCTGCCAGTCGCGGAAGGTCTCTGAGGTGATACCCGAATGAGCGGGATTGATTTCAAGCATGTAAAGCACGTCCTCCTCTTCCTCTCCGGTCACGAGGCCGCGCCTTGCCGCTTCCAGGTCAGGCTCCAGCCAGTCGGACTTCCGCGCCTGGTTGTCGGCCAGAAAGCCGGTCAGCGTGTCGTTGAAAGCTGCTTGAAGCGGCTTGTTGTTGCGGCAGAATTCCTGGTAAAACAGCCTTGAGAAATAAAGGGCATACCTGTCCTTGAGCGGCTGTTGCGTGTAGATGACGGCTGCGACCCCGTGGTTGAGGAAGGCCTCCGCCTGGTTTCGGGTGGAGCAGCCATTGAGGAAGACCAGCCGCAGTCCACCGTACTGGCAGATGCGGGCGGCGAGTGCGTCGGCAAAGGAAAGGCGCATGGGCTCCAGGCTGTCGTTCAGCTGCAGGTGCTTGCCCAGGGCGTGCCCGCCGAAGTGGAAAAGGCGGACTTTTTCCTTGTAGTCGTCGAAATACTGGCGTATCTGTTCGCTGTCGCATTGCCACCTTGCCGCCGGGACAAAGCCGGGCGTCTGGAGCAGGCTCTGCACCCTTCCCAGCTCCTCCTTCAGTTTTGTCAGGGGATTGCTGGTGTCGTAAGAGAAGACGAGCAGCGCGTTCATGGTCAGTTGAAACGGAATTCATCCAGCAGTCGCTGGAGGTCCTCCTTGTTTTTAGCCAGCAAGCTGAAGGTTTGACGGATCTTTGCATCTGTTTCCTTGTCGGAAGCGGCGGAGGCGGGATCCAGTTGTCTGCTTTTCAGCAGGTGTAGCCAGGCCAGCAGTTCGGCGGTGGCGGGTTTTTTGCGAAGGCCCTGCTCGCGGATCTGGTCGAAGTAGGCGATGGCCTTGGCTGCGACTTTTTCAGTGAACCCGGGGCTGAGGAAGCCGTGCGCCCGCACGATGTCGAGCAGCTGTTCCGGGTTGGGGAAGGGGATGTGGTAGAAGGCACAGCGCCGCAGGAAGGCATCCGGCAGGTTTTTTTCCGAGTTGCTGGTGAGCACGAGCACCGGCCGGGGAGTTCCGGCTGCGCAGGAGATATTGCCGTTGTTGTCGAAGCTGGGGCGGTCGATGTGGTGATGCTGTTTCCAGTCGAAACCGGCGATGTCCTCCGGGGTGGCTTCCTGAATGGAGAAGGCCAGCTTTTCGAATTCGAAGAGCAGGTCGTTGGAAAAATCCCGCGTGGCTTTGTCTATTTCATCCACCAGCACGATGAATCGCTGTTGTCCGGACAACAGGATGGCCTTTCCGAGTGCCTCGAACTGGATGTAATGCAGGGGATTCACTTCCCTGTGCTGGGAATCCCGGAAGTGGCGGATGGCGTCGTAGCGGTAAAACAGGTCCTTTGCCTGAGAGGTGGTTTTGGTATTGAAGCGCAGGACTTCACCGCCGATCTGGTCGGCTATCCAGTAGGCGAGTTGGGTTTTGCCGGTGCCGGGTTCTCCGGTCACCAGCAGGGGCAGTTCCAGTTCCAGGGCAACGCCAGCCGCTGCCGCCAGTCCGGGATCGGGAATGTAAGGTGATTTTTTAGCTACATTGGCCATGCTGATTCCGTTTTGGCGGCAATATATTAAAAAATCGCTGATTTTTACAAGTCTGCTGTCAGGGACTATGGACCTGCGGCTGTCTCAAAAAAACCTTGATGAGGCATCCTCTTGAGAAAAAGGGCGCAGGGCGCAGCCCCGCGATCCTAAAATCCCCCTTCTGGGGTTGTGTAAAAAGTCCCCTGGGCGCAGTGCCCCTCTTTGAAAAGGGCGCTCGGCGGGCCACAGACCCGCCGAGCGCCCTTTCCGGAAGCCGTAAGGCACACGTGGAACCAGTCGCAAGCGCGGTTTTACACAACCCCGCAAGGGGGATTTTAGGCCCGCCGAGCGCCCTTTCCGTAGGCAAATTGGCACTGGCGAAACTAATTTTACAACTGTTGCGGACCTTTTGAGACAGCCTACCTCACGCCGGCATTGGCAGTTCCTTACACTCTATAAAGATTCGGTTGCGGCAGTTGGAGCAGATGCCCCGGTCCATTTTGCCGAACAAGGAGGAAAGCGCCTCCTCTTTGGTGACGAAAAAGTGGTCTTCGCCAATCGCCTGCTTGAAACCTCCTCTGACCAGCGTATCCTGGGCGATGATCTTCAACCCCGCGAAATACAAGCCTCCGCCCTTGTCCCTCCATCGCTTTGCTTCGTGCATGCACCATTCTGAGCCCGCCACGTCTATGAAATTGATTCCCTTGGCGACAACGAGCAGGTTTTTGACATCGGCAGCGGCCGGGTCGTCGTCAACCAGCCGGCGTATCTCGGAGGAGATGTGGTTGATGGATCCGAAAAAGATGGAGCCGTCCAGCCTCAGGATCTTCAACTGGGGGCATTCTGGCAACTTTTTGCGTTCCAGATAGATAAAGCGGTGATTGGGCTCGTCGGGGTCCGGTGCAACCACCGCCACGTTGGGGGAGGAAGTCCGCTGCAGGTAGAAGATCAGCGAAAACATCACGCCGATGAAGACGGCATATTCGAGGTCCACCAGTAAGGTGGCAGCCAGCGTGATGATCAATACCGACGTTTGGCGCTTGCTCGCCCTCGCCACTACCTTGATGAAACGCCAGTCTATCAGGTTGTAGGCCACGAGGATGATGACGCCGGCCATGCCGGCGATGGGCAGGTAGGCGATGAGGGGGGCGATCAGCAACAAGACGAGCAGCAGGAGCAGCGCGGCGAACACCGCGGCCAATGGGGTTTTTGCACCTGCCTCGTAGTTCAACCCCGTGCGGGTAAAGGAGCCGGTGCCGGCATAGCAGGACCAAAAGCTGCCGACGATGTTGGAAAGCCCCTGGGCCACGAACTCCTGGTTGCCGTCCAGCTCCTGTCCGGACTTGGCCGCCACGGCTCTCGCGATGGCCACGGCCTCGATCAATCCCAGCAGCGCGATGGCGAAGGCGCTTTGAGCCAGGCTTGCAAAGTTTTTCATGTCGATGGACGGTATGCTGAATGGCGGAAATATCCCGCTCACTTCTCCTACGAGTCGCAGGCCGGCGTCGGCACCTCCCAGGAAGTAGGCCAGCGCGCTGCTCAACACCAGGGCCACGAGCAGATTGGGTATCCTGGGGATGTATTTTTTTGACAACAAGGCCGTCAGGATGGTGAGGATGCCGATTCCAAGGGCGTAGAAATTCGTCAGCTCCAGGTTTTTCCACACATTGGCCAGGTTGCTGATCAGGGAGTTTTCAGACTTGAGATTCAGCCCCAGCAGGTTTTTCAACTGCGACAGGGCGATGAGCAGTGCCGCCCCGGCGGTGAATCCTGCCACCACGACGTGCGAGACAAAGTTCACCAGGGTACCCATGCGCGCCAGGCCCAGCAACAACTGGAAGGCGCCTGCCATGAGGGTTACCGCCAGCGCCGCCTGGATGAAGGCCTGGGAGCCTGGCTCTGCCAGCTGCCCCACAGTGGAGAAGATGACGAGTGAAATGGCGGTGGTGGGGCCTGACACCAGATGACGCGAGGAGCCCCAAAGTGCCGCCACGATGGGGGTTACCATGGCGGTGTACAGGCCATATACTGGCGGCAGGCCGGCGATGGCAGCGAATGCCACACCCTGGGGCAGCACGATCAGCGCTCCTGTCAGTCCTGACAGCAGGTCAGATTTTACGGTGCCGCTATTTACCTCCGGCCACCATCTGAGGAATGGGAAGATGTGCGGCAGAAGACTGTGTTTACTGATGGTTTCCAAGACGCTTGTTTTTTTATGAATGGCGCTTGCAGCTGCGTTCAAGGGATTGCATCGGGTTTTTGCTTCCTGTGCAATCGCTGGCACGCCCTTGGCCGGCCAAATTACAAAAGTAGGCAGGACAACTGTTTCTCTTCGTAACTATTGTCACTTATTCATCTTTAGGCGGTTCCGCCGGTGTTGCTTGTGCCTTTAAAACCGCTCGGGGCTGTTTCAAAAGCCCCGCTACCCTGATAATCCCTTGAGGCTGTCTCAAAAGATCCTTTGATGAGGCGCCTTCTCGCAAAAGGCGTGCAGGGCTCCGCCCCGCACGCCTAAAATCTCCCTTCCGCCGCGGTTTGGCGGAGCCAAACCGCGGCAGAAAGGGAATTTTAGAGCATTCGGCCGGCCTGTGGCCGGCTGAACGCTCTTTCCGGGGAACAATCGCCACCGGCGGCACGAATTGCCGGGTCCTTTAAAACATCTTTCCAATCACGAGGGGCTCCTGGCCAGAAAACCTGTCAATTCAACCCCGTTTTTAAACCAAAATAAAAAATGAGCGTTTTATTGGCGAAAATATCAACACAAGCCTATTTTTGTTTCAAAATAACAAAGGCAGCCGGGCGCTGCCAGCACAACATGATCATCGCCATCCATACACATCATCATCACCATCTCTCCCCGTACTCCGGCGAGCGGTCATGATGCTGTGTTTCCACCAATAGAAATCCTGTCATCTGAAAAAGGCCTGCCGGAACCCGGCAGGCCTTTTTTTATTTAAATTTTCATCGCCTCATGCTCAAACTCGCAATCCAAAAATCAGGACGCCTCCACGACGACAGCATCAACCTCCTCCGAGCCTGCAGCATCGGCGTGCCACACTATGCCGGCCGACTGCGAACCCCGGCATCCAGCTTTCCCCTGGAGCTCTATTTCCTGCGCGACGACGACATCCCCCAGTACATCGAAGACGGTGTCGCCGATTGTGGCATCGTCGGCGAAAACGTGCTATTTGAGAAAAACAGGCAAACCCGCGTCGAGGAAGCCCTCGGCTTCGGCCGCTGCCGACTGGCACTCGCCATGCCAAGGACCGGACAATACCACGGACTCCAAAGCCTCCAGGGTTCCCGGATTGCCACCTCCTACCCCCAGCTCCTCCAGGATTTCCTGCATAAAAACCAGATCAATGCCGACATCCACGAAATCAGCGGCAGCGTCGAAATAGCCCCCGGCATCGGGCTGGCCGACTTCATCTGCGACCTGGTCAGCACCGGCTCCACCCTGATCTCCAACGGGCTGAAAGAGGTGGAAACCATCCTCCACAGCCAGGCTGTCCTGGCTTCCAACCCCTCCCTCAGCCCGGAAAAACGTGCCATCCTGGACAAGCTGCTCTTCCGCGTCCGGGCCGTGAAAAAGGCCAATTCCAATAAATACATCCTGTTGAATGCACCTGCGGACAGGCTCTCCGACATCCTCCGCATCATCCCCGGCATGAAAAGCCCCACGGTGGTGCCACTTGCGGAACCGGACTGGTTCAGCGTGCATTCCGTCGTCCAGGAGAGCCACTTCTGGGATATCATCGAAGACCTGCAGGCTGCAGGTGCCCAAGGCATCCTCGTGGTGCCCATCGAGAAAATGATTCTTTGAACAATCGCCATCACAAGTCAACATGCAAATCTTCAAATATCCCGACATCCGGCAACTGCCCGCCATCCTGCAACGGCCCCTGCGCGACGAGGAATCCCTTGAGCGCACCGTTTCAACCATCCTGCAACAGGTGAAATCTTCCGGTGACGAGGCCCTGCGGGAACTTACCCTTCGCTTCGACGGAGTGGTGGTGGACAGCTTCAAATTCCCGGAGGATGCCTGGGCCGCGGCGCTGGATGCTGTGCCGCAAGACCTGCAGGCGGCCATCCAGCAGGCGGCCGGCAATATCCGCACTTTCCACGCCGCCCAGCGGGAACAATTCACGCCGCTGGAAACCATGCCTGGCGTCCGCTGCTGGCGCAAAAGCGTGCCCATCGAAAAAGTAGGCCTGTACATTCCCGGCGGCACGGCGCCGCTCTTCTCCACCGTCCTTATGCTCGGCATACCAGCCCGGCTTGCCGGCTGTAGGGATATCGTCCTGTGCACGCCCCCGGGGCCCGGCGGGCAAATCAATCCCGCCATCCTCTACGCGGCGAAAGTCGCGGGCATCACGAGTGTCTACACCCTTGGGGGCGCCCAGGCTATTGCCGCCATGGCCTATGGCACGCAGAGCATCCCCCGCGTCCACAAACTGTTCGGCCCCGGAAATCGCTATGTGACCGCCGCCAAGATGCTGGTCCAGCAAGAAGGTCTGGCCATCGACATGCCGGCCGGGCCCTCTGAGGTGCTGGTCTTTGCCGACGATACCTGCATCCCGGCTTTCGTGGCCTCTGACCTGCTGGCACAGGCGGAGCATGACACGGACTCCCAGGTCGTGCTGCTGACGACCTCTGACAGGGTGCTGCAGGAAGTGCTGGACGAAGTGGCCGTGCAACTCTGGTCCCTGCCCCGCCAGAAAATGCTGCAGGCGGCCCTGTCCAACAGCCTGGCCATCCTGCTGGACAGCCGTGAGACGGTGCTGCAGGCCATCAACTGGTACGCTCCCGAACACCTCATCCTCGCCTGCGAGGACCCGGATGTCCTGGCGGAGCAGGTGGAAAACGCCGGCTCTGTCTTCCTGGGCAATTTCACCCCGGAAAGCGCAGGGGATTACGCCTCCGGCACGAACCACACCCTGCCGACCAGCGGCTTTGCCCGCAGCTACAGCGGCGTTTCCCTGGATAGTTTTGTCAAAAAAATCACCTTCCAGCAAATCTCCGGACAGGGGCTGGCCGCCCTCGGTCCTGCCATTGTCACCCTTGCCTCGGCAGAGCAGCTGCCAGCCCATGCCAGCTCGGTCAGCCTGCGCCTCCAACACCTGGCCGCTGCCGAGGGCAACCCTGAGGCGCCAATCGAACCAATCGCCGACCCCGGCCGACTGCTCCGCCCCAACATCCGTCAGTTGAAGCCCTACAGTTCCGCCAGGAGCGAATTCAAAGGCTCGGCTCCGGTCATGCTGGACGCCAATGAAAATGCCGCCGACCTCCACGGCGATGCCTTGAACCGCTATCCCGATCCGCTGCAGACGGCCCTCAAGGATAAAATCGCTGCCCTGAAAGGGCTGACTCCCGCCAATGTCTTTCTCGGCAATGGCAGCGACGAGGCCATAGACCTGTTGTTCCGGCTGTTCTGCATCCCCGGCGAAGACGAGGTCATCACCTGCCCTCCAACTTACGGCATGTACCAGGTGCAGGCCGACATCCACGGCACGCCGGTCCGCCAGGTGCCCTTGGACGAGCAATTCGACCTTCGCCCGGAGGAGATTCTCCAGGCAAGCTCTGCCCGTTCCAAGCTCCTGTTCCTTTGTTCCCCGAACAACCCCACCGCCAACTTATTGTCCGCCCATAAAATCGAATGGCTGCTTCGCCGCTTTCCTGGCATGGTGGTCATTGACGAGGCTTACGCTGACTACTCCGGCGCACCTTCCTGGGCAAGCAGGTTGGCGGAATTCCCCAACCTCGTCGTGCTGCAGACTTTCTCCAAAGCCTGGGCCCTGGCTGGGCTCAGGCTGGGAATGGCCTTTGCCGTGCCAGAGGTCATCGGGTACTTCAACAAGGTGAAATACCCCTACAACATCAGCACTCCCGCCCAGCGGAAGCTTTTGCAGGCGCTGGAGCCAGAACGCGTCGCGCTGCAGGTGCAGGATGCTGTCGCGGAAAGGACCCGTCTGTCTGCAGCGCTGGAGAATTTACCAGGTGTGCAAAAGGTCTTTCCCAGTCAGGCCAATTTCCTGCTGGTGCGGTTCGGGCAGGCCGCAGAGGTTTTCCGGTACCTCCGTGAAAACGGTGTCATCGTCCGGGACAGGACCCGCGAACCCGGTTGTTCCGGCTGCCTTCGCACCACGGTTGGCACTGCCGCCGAGAACGACCGGCTCCTGGAACTGTTAACTAAGATTAAGCAGGATTGATTAGGATTAAACAGGATTGAGGCTGTCTCGATAGACCATGAATGTTTTCTGCCGGTATCGTCCGGCTTCCGGAAGGGGGTTTTTAGGCGGGGTTGTGTAAAAAGCCCTTGCTGTTGGTTTCTCCTGTGATGCACAGGTTCCGAAAAGGGCGCTCGGCTGCGCCCCGCACCCTTTTCAAAGAGGGGCCCTGCGCCCCGGACGACTTTTTACACAACCCCGCCATTTAGGAGGAAGTCCAGTCCAGGCACTTTTTGATACTTCCTCAATCCTGTTCAACCCTGTTCAACCCTGTTAAATCCTGTTAAATCCTGTTCAACCCTGTTAAATCCTGTTAAATCCTGTTAAATCCTGTTAAATCCTGTTAAATCCTGTTAAATCCTGTTCAATCATGCCAATCAAGGTCCTTTTTATCGATCGCGACGGCGTGCTCATCAAAGAGCCGCCCCAAACCTACCAGGTCAACAGCCTGGAGGAGATGACGCTCCTGCCCGGCCTCATCCGCAACCTGCACAAGATCACCCGCCACCTCGACTACGAGCTGGTGATGGTCACCAACCAGGACGGATTGGGAACCCCTGCCTACCCGGAGGAGAACTTCAACCGCGTGCAGGGCAAACTGCTGGAAATCCTCGAAAACGAGGGCATCTGCTTCGACGCCGTCCACGTGGACCGCAGCTTCGAACACGAAAACCTGCCGACCCGGAAGCCCGGCACCGGCATGCTGCAAGCTTACCTGCAGGAAGGCTACGACCTTTCCGCCAGCTACGTCATCGGCGACCGCTGGTCAGACATCCAGCTGGCGAAGAACCTGGGAGCCAGGGCCATCGGACTGCGGGGCCTCTTCCCCTTCGGCGAATGGGAAAAAGAGGCCGCCTTCATCGCCGAATCCTGGGATGACATCGCCGGGTTCCTGCTGACACCGCCCAGGGTGGCCACCGTCACCCGCAAGACCAACGAGACGGATGTCAGCATAGCACTCAACCTCGATGGCAGCGGCAAGGCCGACATCTCCACCGGCATCGGCTTTTTCGACCACATGCTGGAGCAGATCGCCCGCCATGGCTCGCTGGACCTCGCCGTCAAAGTCCAGGGCGACCTGCACATCGATGAACACCACACGGTAGAAGACACTGCCCTGGCCCTGGGGGAAGCCCTTCACCGTGCCCTGGGGCAAAAACTGGGCATCGGGCGCTACGGCTTCTGCCTGCCCATGGACGACTGCCTGGCACAGGTAGCCCTGGATTTCGGTGGCCGTCCCTGGCTGGTATGGCAGGCAGAATTCCGCCGCGAGAAAATAGGAGACCTGCCGACAGAGCTGTTTTTTCATTTTTTCAAATCCCTGAGCGACACGGCCCGCTGCAACCTGAACATCCAGGCAGCGGGCAGCAACGAGCATCATAAGATTGAGGCCATTTTCAAGGCCTTTGCCCGCTCGGTGAAAATGGCAGTGCGCCGCGATGGGTTCTCACTGCCCAGCACCAAAGGAATGCTTTAATAGACTTGAAACATGGAGATAGCAATCATCAGATACAACGCCGGCAACACCCGCTCAGTGAGCAACGCCCTTCAACGCCTTGGCTTCAATGCCCGCGTCACCGGAGATGCGGCAGCGATCCGGGCTGCCGACAGGGTCATCTTTCCCGGCGTCGGGGAAGCCGGCGCGGCCATGCAATACCTTCGGGAACAGGGGCTGGCAGCGGTCATCGCCTCGCTTGTCCAGCCGGTGCTCGGCATCTGCCTCGGCATGCAATTGCTGGCCGACAACTCCGAAGAGAGCAATACCCGCTGCCTGGGAATCATCCCCGCCAGCGTGGCAAGGCTGTCGCATGGGTCGGAAAACGGCGAAAAAATCAAAGTCCCTCACATGGGCTGGAACCAGGTGGACCTGCTTCGGGAGCACCCGCTTTTCGAGGGTATTTCAAGTCCTGCCCATTTTTACTTCGTCCACGGATTTGCCATGGAATTGAATCCATGCAGCATCGCCACGGCCACCCACGGTGCCACTTTCACGGCCGCCGTGCAATGCCGCAACTTCTGGGGCGTGCAGTTCCATCCTGAAAAAAGTGCTGCAGCGGGCGAGCGACTGCTCTTGAATTTTCTTAAAAATGCAGGTTAGACAAACAGCATGAAAAAACTTGAAGTCATCCCCGCCATGGACCTCATGGGCGGCCAGTGCGTTCGCCTTCAGCAAGGCGACTTTGAACGGCGCCGGAACTATTCCGCCGACCCCTTGCAGATGGCCAGACAATTCGAAGCTGCCGGCTTCCGCCGCCTGCACCTGGTGGACCTGGACGGCGCCCGTGCAGGCCGCCCCTGTCACCTTCCCGTGCTGCGGCAAATATGCGCGGAAACCTCCCTGATTGTGGACTTCAGCGGAGGCATCCAATCCAGCGACGACCTGCACGTCGTCTTCGAGGCCGGGGCGGCTATGGCCGCCATCGGCAGCCTGGTCGTGAAGGACACGGCCCGCTTCCTCCAATGGCTGGAATACCATGGACCCGACCGGCTCCTGGCAGGCCTCGACGTCCGCGGCGGCTATCTCGCCATCCGCGGCTGGACCGAGCAGACCCAAATCCACGTCACCGACATGCTGGAAACGCTGGTATCCCATGGATTGAAGCAGGTCTTCTGCACCGACATAGACCGCGACGGGCTGCTCCAGGGGCCCGCGACGGATTTGTACAAAGCCATCCTGGGTAACTTTCCGGGAATTGAGCTCATCGCCAGCGGGGGGGTCCGCCAGCCGGGCGATCTGTTGGAATTGCAGCAGGCTGGCTGCTCCGGTGCCATCGTTGGCAAAGCCCTGTATGAGGAGCGTCCGGACCAATTTGGAAAGTGGCTGCATTTCGACCATTTTTAAAGACAAACGACCAATATGTTAGCAAAACGCATCATACCCTGTCTCGACATCAAGGATGGCCGCACCGTCAAGGGTGTCAACTTCGTGAACCTGCGCGATGCCGGCGACCCGGTGGAGTTGGCCCGCAGCTACGCATTGGCCGGCGCCGACGAGCTGGTTTTCCTCGACATCACGGCCACCCATGAAAACAGGAAGACCCTCACGGCACTGGTGCGGGACATCGCCGCCGCCATCAACATCCCCTTCACTGTTGGAGGTGGCATCAGTGCCGTTGCCGACGTCTCAGCGCTGCTGGATGCAGGCGCCGACAAGGTATCGGTCAATTCCGCCGCAGTGCGAAACCCCGGGCTGGTCAGCGAGCTGGCACGTCAGTTCGGCAGCCAGTGCGTGGTGGTAGCCATTGATGCCAGAGAGGAAGAAGGCGGCTGGGGAGTTTACCTCAACGGAGGCAGGATCCGCGCCGGCCTGGATGCCATTGCCTGGGCTTGCCAGGCGCAGGAGCTCGGCGCGGGGGAGATCCTGCTCACCTCCATGGACCACGACGGCAGCAAGGACGGCTTCGCCCTGGAGCTCACCCGGCGGCTGGCCACCCGGCTGGACATACCCGTCATCGCCTCCGGCGGTGCCGGCAGCATGGTGCATTTTCTGGATGTTTTTGAAAAGGGAAAGGCGGATGCGGCACTTGCCGCCAGCATCTTTCACTTCGGGGAAATCGCCATTCCTGATTTGAAGCGTTTTCTCAGCCAAGCCGGCATATCGGTCAGGACCACAGTCTGAGTGGCCTTTGACATACGCGGAATACTCACATCAGAACTTAAAACAAAACCATCATGACCCTCGACTTTCAAAAAAACGAATCCGGTTTGCTGCCTGCCATCATCCAGGATGCCCGCACAGGAACGGTGCTTATGCTCGGCTACATGAACGAGGCTGCCTTCCGGAAGTCCACTAAAGAGCAGCGCGTGACCTTCTTCAGCCGCAGCAAAGGGCGCTTGTGGACCAAAGGGGAAACCAGCGGCAATTTCCTCGACATCCTGGAGTGGAAAGTGGACTGTGACGGCGATGCCCTGCTCTTCAAGGTCATCCCACATGGTCCTGTCTGCCATACCGGCACCACCACCTGCTTTGGTCCGGCAGATGAGCCACCAGCTGTCACTGGTGCCGATGGTTCTTTCCTTTCCAGTCTCGAGGCTACCATCGGGCAGCGCTTTGAGCATCCCGCTGAGAACTCCTACGTCAGCAAGCTGGCATTCCGCGGGGTGAAGAAAATTGCCCAGAAGGTCGGGGAAGAAGCGGTCGAGCTCGCCCTTGAGGCGGAGCACGGTCATCGGGGGCAGTTCCTGAACGAGGCGGCTGACCTGCTTTTCCATTTTCTCGTGCTGCTTCGTTCCCGCCAAAGCTCCCTCCGCGAGGTGGAGGAAGTGCTGCGCAGCAGGAGCAAATGACTGCGGCTGTGGCGAAAGGCACAGCCCCGCGTCGGGTTTGAGTGAAAATTTACCAGGGCGCAGTGCCCTTCTTGGAAAAAGGCGCGGGGCGAAGCCCCGCGTCCTAAAAAAAAATTCCCGG
>JBEAYO010000023.1:0-15269 GCA_041159285.1 Bacteroidota bacterium
CCCGCCGAGCGCCCTTTCCGGAAGCCGTATGGCACCGGCGGAAGAAGCCTCAGGGACTTTTTACACAACCCCGTGGTTTCAGAGCGGTCGGCGGCGCGCTCAGGCGCACCAAAGGCCGCCCTTTCCAAGAGGCGAGCAGCACCTGCAAGAGGTACTGGACAGGTCTTGATTTCAAGAATAGACGCGTATCCCCTGATTTTGCCCTGCTGTTTTGAAGAGATTCACAAAACAGCGCTTTTTCTCGCCTTGCTGACCGGTAGCAAAAGTCTGGAGAAAATTCAATATACTTGCCGTGCCGGGCCAGCAGGTCGAAGAAATGTGCCGTTCTGCGTCCGGGAAAAGGCCCTCCGGGCACACATGGCCTGGCCGTATGACCGGCAACATCCCTTTACAGCCACATTAAATTTGACGAACATGCATTTAACAAAGACCCAATCCTGCCTGCTCGCTTTGGCCCTCCTGCTGCTGCTCGGCTGCAATGCCGCCAACCGCGTTTCGAAGATAAATAAAGAACCAGGTCTTGAGGACTTCGCATCGGCATTGTCCGGACAGTTCTCCAGCAAGCTGCAATCGGATGCGGATACCAGCTACCTCAACATCAGCCTGTCCATGACCAGGATCTGGGAAGACCGCACCGACGGGATATGGCTGTATGTGGAGCAAGCCCTGGCCACGAGGAAGGAAAAACCCTACCGGCAGCGGGTTTACCAACTTACCCATCCGTCCTCGGATATCTTTTCAAGCGAAATCTTCACCATCAGCAATGCCCAGGAGGTCGTCGGCCTGCAAAATGACAAGGGCAGGCGCAGCTTGCTGACCCATGACAAAATACAATTGAAGGCGGGCTGTACCGTCTTGCTGAAATACAGGGACGGCATCTACGAGGGAGGCACCGAGGGAGCCAACTGCCCCTCTGACCTGCGCGGCGCCAAGTACACCACGACCCGGATCAAACTCTCGGAGGGCAAGCTGGAGTCCTGGGACCAGGGATTTGACGCTGACGGCAAACAGGTCTGGGGTGCCACCAAAGGAGGGTATGTCTTCATCAGGGAGTGAGCCAATCCTGCAGAGACCCGATTCTCAGCCATCAGCGCATTTAGCCCCCGAAAAGTTCTATCGGGAGTTGTGTAAAAAGTCGCCGGGGTGAAGTGCCCCACTTTGAGAAGGGCGCGGGGCTATGCCCCACGCCCTTCTCACAAGAATACACCTCCAAAGGTATTGCCCGTCTTTGGCATTTCTCTTGCCAGCGCCGACCGCCCACCCCTGAGGCTGTCTCAAAAGCCCCGACAAAAGCCTGGGCTACCTGCAAAAGCCGGAATTCCAAAAAATGCTGGACAATACCAGGAAGTTCTCCGAGGTCAATCCCAACGACTACGACGCCATCTTCCTGGTCGGCGGACAGGGCCCCATGTACACCTTCAGGGGCAACGCCGGCCCCCAGCAACTGTTCGCCTCCTTCTACGAGGCAGGCAAGCCCTCCGCTGCCGTCTGCCACTCCGTTACTCTCCTGCTGGAAACCAGGAAATCCAACGGGGAACTCCTGGTGAAAGGCAAGACATGGACGGGATTTGCCAACGCAGAGGAAGACTTCGCAGACCAGGCCGTCGGACAGAAGCTCCAGCCCTACCGGATTGAAGACGAGGCCAGGAAAATCCAGGGGACGAATTTCAAAGTCGCCGCTCCCTTTGCCTCCTATGCCATCCAGGACGGGAACCTGGTGACCGGACAACAGCAAAACGCGGGGGCTGCCGCTGCCGAGATGGTAGTGGAACTGCTAAATAGCAAATGACATGCACGCAATCCACTGGCTTGAAGTTCCAGCGACCTCGACAGCGAGAAAAAAAAACGGGCTGTTGCCACATGAAAAATAAAACCTTGGCAACAATCATGGCAATACTCCTCCAAGGGGGTATTGCCATGGCCCAATTACCCGTCGAAGTCTTCGGGGGGCATGAGAAAACGACCGTGGACATCATGTTTTTCAAATTCTTCAGGGACAGCCGGGGTGAAAACACCCGCTGGCTGTTCTTCAACCGCAACCGCGCAAGCGTGGACCACCGGATGACGGAAAGCAGCTACCTCCCGCAGTTCGGCTTTACGGAGGCCATTTCCTACAACCACAAGCAGCTGAAGGGCTTCGCACCCGTACTGGCAGGGCAGGTTCTCAGCAGGGGGGTGTATCCGAAGGCCGGCATCCAGTATGCCCACCTTAGAAAAAACCTCACTATCTTCACCTGGCTGGTTTGTGAGACGCTTGAGGATCCCTTTGTGGATTACTCCCTATTGTTCCGCTACACGCCGAGACTCACCGAGAAGGCCAATCTCTTCACGCAGGTTGAGAGCGTGAATGCATTCCCGAGTGCGAGCGGAGGGCATTTCAGCTTCACGCAGCGCCTCCGCCTGGGCTTGCAGCTCAGGGCCTTCCAGTTCGGGGCAGGTGCGGATTTCAACCAGGCGGGCAATGGCACGCCGGCCAAGACCAGCAACATCGGCGGCTTTGCCAGGTATGAATTTTAGTAACTGTTCAGCCACCCTTGCAGATGCTGCTTGTTTTCCGGAACGGGCGGCCGGCGGGCTTCGCCCGCCGGCCGCGGGGAAGGGGATTTCAGGGCACGGGGCGCAGCCCAGCGCCCTTCCCGGGAGGTAAGCAGCACCGCCCGCATACCCTGTGGTTTTGAGAGCCTTACTTTTCAGCAAACCCTTCATTACACCTGGTTTTGCTCATGCCGCAGGTACAAAACCCCTTCGAAAAGCAGGTAAAACAGCAGCCCCGCTGCGAGCCAGGCCGGCTGAAAAGCCAGGATGGCTGCCAGCTGCAGCAAGATGAAGGTCCTCACGGTGCAGGTGATGGAAAAGATCGAATTGGCCGCCTTTTCTTCCTTCACCCTGGCCGCATGCCACTGGCCGGCCAGTGCGAAGGCCAGTGCCAGCGACCAGGCCAGCAGGGATGCGGTTCCGGCAGCGCCCAGGTAAGGAACGAAGGAACCCACTCCCGCCAGGGCCAGCAAGTGTCCCATTCTGACTGTGTCGTGCCAGCCGAAAACAACCGGGAAGGTGCGGTAGCCTGTGGCTGCATCCGCTTCAATGTCTTTCAAATATCCCATGAGCACGAAATTAGCATAGGCAAAAAAAGTCATTAGCAGCAAGGGTAACGTCAATCCCTCCAGCGTCGGCGCTGCCGTCAAATAGCCCATCACAGGCAGCAAGGCCACAATCCAGGCATTGTAGGGAGGCCCACCCCACCAGAAACGGCGTTTGATGAGGGTGTAAGTGGCCAGGCCCGCCACGGAAAGCAGTCCGAACGCCATGTTCAGGGGATTGAGCCACACCAGCAGGCCTGCGGTCCCCAGCAGGCCCAGGACGCTGACGGCCAGCACAGGGCCTCTCTCTAGCAGCCCTTTTGAAAGGGGGCGCTCAGGAGCCGAAAGCCGGTCCGTGTCGGTCTGAAAGCAGTCCGTCAGGGCCTGTCCAAACCCGTAGGCGAGGAAAAAGGCGGGAAAGGCCAGGTACAAGGTTGCCAGCGAGGCCTCAGGAAAGCGGTAAAGGCCGAAGGCCACCCCCGTCATGCCGGCAGCGCCAGAGACAAAGAGCAGATAGGGACGCATTTGTATAAAATAGCAGCGCCAGAAATTGAATTGGAGGGGATGGTATGGTTTCATGATGAGGTGGTTTTGTCAGGCTTTTTTTGCAACGGGGTCGTATTGGGTCAAAAGGCTCTTTTCTCCCCGCTTGCCCCCCTCACAGCCTGTCCATTCAGCGGATTTCGGTAGGGTCTGCACCACTGAAAGCGCACCGGGAAGGATAGAACAATGTATGTCAGATGCCAGCACGACTTCCCCATCCATTTCCAGGGGCAGCTGCTGCCCCATGGTGTCGATGTGTAGCTGCCGGATGTAAGCTGAGAACCGGCCGGCTTTTCCTGAAAAAACAGAGCGGCTCAGGTCTGCCAGCACGCGGAGCAACTGGCTGCGGCTCATTTCTTCACAGATGTTGAGCCCGAGCAGTCCGTCATCGCTAAGCAGGTGCTGGTCGTAGGTGAGGGAGCCGGAAACATGCGCACTTTTGAGCATGGCGACATTGGCAAAACGGCCAAAGCAGCAAAACTGGTCGGACTCCAGGCGCAACTTGAAATTGCGGTGCCGCAGGATGGTTTTGATCGCCGCGTAGAGGATGGCCAACGGAACAAAACGGCCCTTCAGCCTGCGCAGGACAGCATCCGGATGGTTGAACAGCCAGTTGGCGTTGGCAGTCACTCCTATGCTGGCGTTGATTAGAAAGTAACGAGTCTGCGTGGTACCGGCCTCGTCAGTGTAGCGCATGCATCCCACATCCTGCTTTTTAGCCTGCACCGGGTCGATCCTCACTGGAATGCCCCTGATGAACTGAGTGAAAGGCTTGTGGAAGTCGTTGCTGGAACCGAGTCCGACAGCACCCAGCAACAGCCCCTCGCGACGGTGTTTCATCATTTCCTGAAGCAGGAAGTGGACGCTGCCGTCCCCTCCGGCAGCTATCAACATTTGATACCCTGACTCGATGAGGAGTGGCACTTGGTTTAGTGCTTCGCTGGTGTCCAACACTTCCAGCGTGCTGGCCTTGTCTGCCAGTTGCTGCCGCACGAGAGGCGCTATGGCGTTCCACTTTTGAGCCGCCCGGCCTTGGTTGGCCAGGCGATTTAGCAAGATGGCCACCTTTAGCATTTCCCCTTGCCCGTGCGGCAGCAATCGCGAAGGTCCGTTCTGCAGTTTAGAACTCATGTCGGTAGCATTATCGGAAGGGCCTCCAGATTCGTTCCACGGCCTCCACCAGCCTTTCGATGTCGCTGGCTGTGTGGGCGTTCATCAGGCTGATGCGGAAGCGGTCCTGGTTCAAGGGCACCGCCGGATATTCTATGGCATTGAGAAAGATGCCCGCACGGTGGAAATCAAGGTTGGCTTCCCTTATGCTCATGCCGTCCGGGACCCGGAGGGCGATGATTCCGCCTGCAGGGGCATTGACCATGCCGTAAGGGGCAAGCAACTGGCTTGCATATTCGACATTGCGGTGGAGTTGCTCCTGGCGTTCCGGTTCATTTTCCATGACATCCAGCCCGGCCAGTACTGCGGCCTGCACAATGGGCGGCAGGGAGGCCGAAAAAATATAGGACCGGGCATGGTAGCGCAGGTATTCGACCAAATCCCGGGAGGCGGCTACGAACCCGCCAGAGACGGCGAAAGTCTTGCTGAAAGTGCCCATGGCCAGATCCACGCCTTCCTCGCAGTTCAGGAACGAGGCGGTACCTGCTCCTCCTTTGCCCACTACGCCGGTACCGTGCGCATCGTCGACTATGAGGAAGGCACCGTGGTGGCGGCACAGGTCCACCAGAGCGTTCAGTGGCGCCATGTCGCCGTCCATGGAATAGATGCCTTCCACCCCCACGAATTTGTCACCTTCCACTTTGGCATTGTCCAGTATCGCCTCCAGCCGGTCCAGCCGGTTGTGGGGAAATTCCTCGGCAGTCAGTTGGCCGAGCTTGATGCCGTCCCGAAAAGAGGCATGGCTGAGTTCATCGAAGCAGAGCAGGTCCTGCTTTCTGACCAGAGCACTCAGAATGCCCAGGTTGGTAGCATATCCGGAGGAGAAAACCAGGGCAGCTTCTTTGCCCTTGAGGTTGGCCAGGCGTCTTTCCAGTTCGTCCGTGAGCCCCAGGAACCCGTTAAGCAAGGGCGGACCGGCGATGCCCGTGCCGTAGCCCAGTGCTGCCTGCCTGACCTTTTCCCTGACATAGGGATGATTGGCAAGCCCCAGGTAGTTATTGGAGGCAAACATGAGCATGGGACGGATGGTACCGGTGATGGCATCTTCCACAAGCACCTCCCTGTCTGCCGGTGAAACGATTTTACGGCAGTACAGGATCTGGCCTGTTGCACGGCTTGTCTGGATGAAGTGGTTGAAATTGCTGGCGCGCCGCATCAGCGGCTCCTTTTGGTTGAGCTCCTGCCATTCCTGAAGGCCTTGGCTCGTGTTTAAGATTGTTGCAGCCATGATTGATTGAGTTTTTGAAGTTTTTTAAAGTATGCGTTGGGGTCGCTGGCATTTTCCTCATACAGGTTGGCGATGTCTGCCGGGTGGATTTCCCGCAGTTGCTGCTCCAGTCGAAAACTCAGCACCGGCTTTTCCTGGCAGCGACCCAGCCGGATGAAGTTCATCCCTGCCACGGCGGCAGCCTGTTGGAAGGCTGCCAGTTTATCTTCGCCAACGGTGAATACCAGTTCATATTCGCCATGCGGTCCGGCGAGCATGATCCAGGAAGGGATGCGCTGGGCCATGCAAATGGCGGCAGCGGTGTCGTCCAGCATGTCCTCAAAAGGTATTTCCATTGAAAATCCGCAGGGGTTTACTTCTGAAAGTTGCGCCAGCGCGGGAAAAAAGCCATCGCTGCTGTCGATGCAGCAGCTGGCGTAGTCGCGGATCAGCCGGCCTTGCCCGATTCTGGCGACAGGGCGGTAGGGAAGGGTCTGGTGCTGGAAAATCCTGGCGAAAGCATAAGCATTGCCATAGCCCATGGGGCCGCTGCAAAACAGCGCGTCGCCAGGCTGGCAGCCTTTGCGCAGCATGGGCCGGGGTGTTCTCCCGATGGCAGTCATGGATACATCGAGCACTTTCCCATGGTTGGTGTCTCCGCCTAACAAATAGGTGCGGTGGTATTCACAGGCCTCCCTGATACCCTGGCTCAGGGCCTTCAGCGTTGATTCCGGCAGGTCATGGGGCGTTTGCAATTGCAGCAGCAGGCCGATGGGCGCTGCCCCAACGGCGGCCAAATCGCTGAGAGAGGCGTTGACTGCCGTCCAACCTATGACATAAGGGTTTTCATACAATCCGGCCTGGATTTCATCTGCCAGGCCATCCACTTTCAGCACCAGTATTTCGCCCGCCAGGGCTTCCGGGTTTATCAGCTCGGCATCTGCTTCGTGCAGTTGGTTGAGTTGAAGCGGGCTGCGGGCGAAATCGCCTGCGAAGCTTTTGATATATGAATTTTCGAGCATCATGGCCTTCCGTTTTTAGAATTCTTGCCTGCTGTCGCCGCCTTGACGGGAATCCTCCACAGGCAGCCCGGTACTTGTAATTATCCTGTTTTCAGCCATAAAACTAGTCCGTGATGTTTTTTGCGAAGCTGACATACGGCACCGGAGGAGTGGATATTTGTCACTGCCGGCAGCCATGCCAGAGGCTGTCTCAAAAAAAGCGTGCTTTTGAAATAAAGAGCGCGAGGAGCAGCCTTGCTGGGCCAAAAAATAAGCGTTGTGATTAAACCTTTCGATGTGGAAAGAAGTCTAATGGTTGCAGTCGGTTTTCGGGGCAGCAGGCTTTTCGGGGAAGCACCCGTGGGTTCAGGCGTGCTGTTATGGATGTGCCGGACTCGTTGAGGCTGCCTCAATAAACTCTCTATTTCTTCCTAACAACTCACTGGCACTAAAATGAAAAAAACATTATTGCCCTTTCTCCTCTTCCTGGCCGGCTTTTGCCAGTCATCGGTCGCCCAAAGCCTCTATTTCCCGCCGACCAACAACACCGCCGGCTGGGACACCATTTCCCCCGCCTCGCTGGGCTGGTGCGCAGATGAAATCGGGACATTGTACGATTACCTGCAGCAACAGGAGACCAAGGGCTTCATCGTGCTGAAAGACGGCAAAATCGTCCTGGAGAAATACTTCGGCAATTTCACGCAGGACAGTCTCTGGTACTGGGCATCCGCAGGGAAAACGCTTACGGCTTTTCTGGTGGGCAAGGCGCAGGAGGAAAACCTCCTGTCGCTGACAGATCCCACTTCCGCTTACCTGGGCGCCGGCTGGACCACCTGCACCCCTGAGCAGGAGGAAAAAATAACGCTTTGGAACCAGCTGACCATGACCTCCGGCCTCGACGACGGCGTCCCCGAAAACCACTGCACCCTCGACACCTGCCTTAACTACCTGGCCGACGCAGGGACCCGCTGGGCCTACCACAACGCGCCCTACACCCTCCTGGACGATGTCCTGACCTCCGCCACCGGCACCTCGCTGAACACCTACACGCAGACGAGGCTGAAGTCGAAAACAGGCATGAAGGGCATCTGGCTCACCCTCGGCTACAACAATGTCTATTTCAGCGATGCGAGGAGCATGGCCCGCTTCGGCCTGCTGATTCAGAACAACTGCAACTGGGGCCCGGAAGCATTGCTTGAGGACGCGGCATACATCAACCAGATGACAAGTACGTCGCAGGACCTCAACAAGTCGTATGGTTACCTGTGGTGGCTGAACGGGAAATCTTCCTTCATGCTGCCGACTTCGCAGCTCGTCTTCCCGGGCTTCTTGTGTCCGGCTGCCCCGGCCGACATGTTCACCGCGCTTGGGAAGAACGGACAGATTCTGAGTGTGTCCAGGAGCGAGGGGCTGGTGGTGGTCCGTATGGGCAACCAGGCGAGCGGCAATGAAGTACCCACACAGCTGTGCAACGGCATCTGGGAAAGGCTGAATGCCCTGGCCTGCGGCACCACTTCTTCCGGGGAGGTCAACCCCGGCGGGGAAGTGATTCCCATTTACCCGAACCCGGCAAGCACGGAGGTCAGCATCGGCCTGCTGCCAGGCCGGGATGCCGAGGTACTGGTTTCAAATACACAGGGAGTCGTGCTGCTTAGGGCAAGGAATCAGGGTAAAATTGACATTTCCGGCCTGGTCAAGGGCCTTTACTTTGTCACTGTCACTCAAGGGCAGACGAGGGTTACCAAAAGGCTGGTCAAGCAATAGGCTTGTTGAGGCTGTCTCAAAAGTCCCTTTGGCGAGGCGCCCTCCTGCAAAAGGCGGGGTTGTGTAAAAAAGCCCCGGGGCACAGTGCCACTCTTTGAAAAGGAGGCTGTCTCAAAAGACCCTTTGGCGAGGCGCCTTTCCAAAAAAAAGCGCGCGGGGCTTTGCCCCTCGCGCCTAAAATCCCCCTTCCGCCGCCGGGGTGGGGGCCACACCGCCGGGGGCGGGGGGTTTTAGGGCGTTCGGCCGGCCTGTGGCCAGCCGAACGCCCTTTCAGGAAGCCAATCGGCACCGGCGGAACGAATTTTAAAAGCGCGCCGAGTCTTTTGAGGCAGCCTTCATAAACCGGAACACTTGAGAACTGTTCTTACAATATTATGACCACGAAATTTGCATTCCCACTCATGCTTTTGCTTCAGCTGCATTCCCTGCAGCTCCACGCTCAAAAAAAGACCTTGGACATCGGAGTCATAGGTCTGACGCACAGCCACGTCCACTGGATATTCAACAGCGATGCGCGCGAGGAATTCACCATCGTCGGCATCGTAGAAACAGACCTGGAAGTGGCCGCCAAATACGCCAGCCAGTATGGTTTCAGCATGGATATGGTCTATCCAACCATCGAGCAATTGATAGAAGAAAAGCATCCGCAGGCAGTCACGGCCTTCGGCAACATCTACGACCATTTGAAAATAGTCGAAACCTGTGCCCCGAAGGGCATCCATGTCATGGTGGAGAAGCCTTTGGCAGTCAGCCTGTCCCATGCGAAGAAAATGGAGACACTTGCAAAAAAGCACAAGATCCACCTGCTCACCAATTACGAAACGACCTGGTACCCCACCACCCACAAGGCCCGCGAGTTGCTGAAGGAGGATTCCATCGGACAGGTGAGAAAGATAGTCGTCCGCGACGGGCACAGGGGGCCAAAGAACATAGGCGTCCCATCGGAGTTTTTGTCATGGCTGACCGACCCTGTCCTGAACGGCGGCGGTGCCATCACAGACTTTGGTTGTTACGGTGCCAATTTGCTGACCTGGATCATGGAGGGGCAAAAACCAGTCAGGGTTTCCGCGGTGACCAAACAGCTGCAGCCTGAGAACAACCCCAGGGTTGACGATGAGGCAATCATCATCGTCAACTACGAAGATGGGGTTGGCATCATTGAAGCGTCGTGGAATTGGCCGATTGGCAGAAAGGACATGGAAATCTACGGCACAAAAGGTGCTGTTTATGCTGATAACCGCTATGACCTGCGGATTCGGATGGCAGAGGGGTATGATGGTTTCCAGGAAACGCGGCTCAAGTTGCAGGATCGCGCTGCGCCTTACAACGACCCTTTCGTCTTTTTCGCGGCGGTCATCAACGAGGAAATCATCCTCGAGCCGTATGATTTATCCTCCCTGGAAAACAACATGCTGGCAATGGCGATCCTGGACGCCGCCATCAGAAGCTCGAAATCCGGAAAGGCTGTGAGGATCAGGAATTAGTAATCCATCGCACTGCTTGCAACAGGCCAGCACGGAGGAAAAAACATGCTAGCGGACGCGCCCGCCCACGAAGCAGCCATCTGCAGAAAAAGACGCAGGGCATACCCCGCTTGCAAGAGCGGTGTCCCTTCAGCCTGTCTTTTGTCGTCAAAACAATGCGCTTTGTCAATTTTCATTGCATCCCGCCCGGGAATAAAAATATCTTTGATACCTGCCTGAATGAAATTGTTTGCCGAAGCCTGAACCCCAGGAATACAACTCCTCTCTTGCTAGCTTGTCCACGGAACAACCATGGAACTGGATAGGAATCGCGACGATTTCACCTAATCACAAGTCAATAAAACCAGATTATCACTAACACTGTTGCCATCATGGAACTTCACATCCAACACCTTTCCAAAACCTACTCCAACGGCGTGAAAGCCCTCGACGACGTCAGCCTCGTCATCCCAAGGGGCATGTTTGGCCTGCTGGGCCCGAACGGCGCCGGCAAGTCCACCCTCATGCGCACCATCGCCACCCTCCAGGAAGCCGACGGCGGCAGCATCCGGCTGGGTGAACTGGACGTCCTCAAAGACAAAACGGAAGTCCGCCGCATCCTGGGCTACCTCCCGCAGGAATTCGGCGTCTATCCCAAGATCAGCGCCTACGACATGCTCGACCACCTCGCCATCCTCAAGGGCATCCGCCAACAGCGCAAAGAGCTGGTCGAGGACCTCCTGAAGCGCGTGAACCTCTGGGATTCCCGCAAGAAGGCCCTCGGCGGATTCTCTGGCGGCATGAAGCAGCGCTTTGGCATCGCCCAGGCATTGATCGGCGACCCGCAGCTCATCATCGTGGATGAACCCACCGCCGGCCTGGACCCCGGCGAGCGGAACCGCTTCTACAACCTCCTCTCCGAAATCGGCGAGCAGGTCATCGTCATCCTCAGCACCCACATCGTGGAAGACGTGAAGGAGCTCTGCAGCCAGATGGCCATCATCGACAAAGGCAGGGTGCTGTTCGCAGGCAGCCCTGCCGACGCGCTCGAGGGAGTGCGCGACAGGATCTGGAGCAGCACCGTGCCAAAGCACAGGCTCCAGGAACTGTCACAGCAGCTGCCGGTCATCTCCACCCGCATGGCCGCCGGACAACCCGTGCTGCACGTCTTCAGCGAGGGGCTTCCCGCCGAGGGCTTTAAAGCCACCGAGGCAGACCTCGAAGACGTGTTCTTCACCTATATCAAAGGTTTCAAACCAGCCGTCGAGGCTTAAATCCCGTCACCATGTTCCTCCATATATTCCGATTCGAACTCCGCTACTGGCTCCGCCTGCCCATCGTTTACATCTTCTTCCTCATCAATGCCCTGCTCGTCTTTGGCGCCACCAGCAGCGACAACATCACCATCGGCGGAAGCATCGGCAACGTGAACAAGAACGCCCCTTACGTCGTGCAGGACTACTTCGCGCTCTTCTCCCTGCTCAGCCTGCTGATGATCACCGCCTTCCTGAACAGCGCCGCGGCAAGGGACTTCACCGAGAAGACCAGCCAGCTGTTCTTCACCACCCCGATCCGCAAACGCGATTTCCTCCTGGGACGGTTTGCCGGCGCACTGGTCATCAGCATCATCCCTTTCCTCGGCGTGTCGGTGGGAAGCGTCCTTGGAAGCCTGATGCCCTGGCTCGACGCCGAACGCCTGGGCCCCACCTACTGGTCGGCCCACTGGAACGGCCTCACGGTCTTCATCATCCCCAACCTGCTGTTCGCCGGCTCCATCATCTTCAGCATCGCCGCCCTGACGCGCAACACCATGCTCTCCTTCGTCGGCACCATCGGCCTGCTGGTGGGCTATATCATTTCACAAACAATGATCCAGGACATCGAGAGCGAAGTCCAGGGCGCCCTGTTGGATCCCTTCGGGCTCCGGACCTTTTCCGTGGCCACCAAATACTGGACCGTTGACGACCGCAACACCCTGTCCGTGGGCCTGGAAGGCCTGCTCCTCCTCAATCGGATCATCTGGGTGGCGGTCGGATTGCTCGTTTTCGCATTCACCTACTTCCGCTTCAGCTTTGCCGAAAAAGCCAGGGCCGGCAAGCAGCAGCCTGCCGAAACGCCCGCCGCCGCCCGCGTGTGGGAACCCGTCAAAACCGTCCGGCCGGAGTTCAGCTCCTACTGGAGCTTGCGGCAACTGGCCAGCCAGACCAGGATCGAGATTATCTCCATCATGAAGAACCTGGCCTTCCTGGTCATCGTGATCTTCGGCGCCGTCAACCTCATCTCTTCGATGTTTTTCGCCACTTCCGAAGGATATGGCGTGACGTCCTTCCCGGTCACCTACAACATGGTGGACATCATACAGGGCAGCTTCTACCTGTTCATCGTGGCCATCATCACCTTTTACACAGGCGCCATCGTATGGAAGGAACGGGAGGCGAAAGTGCACGACATTTACGACGCCCTTCCCTATCCCGACTGGTTGCCGATGGTTTCCAAGACCCTGGCCATGTTCGCCGTCGTGCTGGCCTTGCTCGTGTTCGGAGCCGCGACCGGCATCGTCACGCAGCTGCTGTACGGGTTCACGGATATCCGGGCCGAGGTGTACCTGGTGCAATTGATTCTGGCGGGCGGTTTCGACTTCCTGAGCCTGATTATCCTGAGCATCTTCATCCATTCGCTGGCTAACAACCGCTATTTGGGCTATTTCCTCTTCATCGTCGTCCTGATTGCCAACGAGTTCATGTGGCCGGCCGTGGACGTGGAAAGCAACCTGGTCATCTACGGCGCCAAACCGTCCATGACCTACTCGGACATGAATGCGTTCGGGCCCTTCCTGTTCGCCAACATGGCCTTCAGCACCTATTGGCTGCTGGCCGGGCTGGCATTGCTGGGCCTGGCACTCTTGTACTGGGTGCGCGGCCGGGAGCAGGATTTCAGGGTCCGTTCCCGCCTGGCCATGGACCGCCTGCCCAGGGTCCGCCCGGTGCTGCTGGCCTTGTGCGCGGTTTGGCTCGGCTGCGGAGGCTGGCTGTTTTACAACACCAAGGTCCTGAACACTTACCAAACCAGCGATGAAAGGGAGCAAATCCAGATGGACTACGAAAAGCTGTACAAGCAGTACGAAGGCCGGCCCCAGCCGCGCACCTTCTCCCTGGATTACCGCATAGAACTCTACCCTGAAAAAAGAGCTATTGCCGTCGAGTGCAAGCAATGGATGAAAAACAAGAGCCAAACCGCGATCGACACGCTGTTCCTGACCTTGCCGCCTACCTACGAGTCCAGCATCGACTTGCCAGGGGCTCAGGTGCTGCTCATGGACACCATCCGCAGGTTCGCCATGTACAGACTGGACAAGTCACTCCTGCCGGGCGAGGACCTGATGCTGAAGCTCTTCATGAAATACCACCCCAAGGGCGTGGAAAACGAGGTGTCGGTCACCTCAGTCGTTGACAACGGCACCTTCTTCAACAATGCGGACATTCTGCCCCAGGTCGGCTACCAGCCTGCTTACGAGCTCTCAGACAAGAACGACCGCAGGAAGCATGGCCTGCCGCCCCGGGCTCGCATGCCGCGCATGAGCAACGACCCTGCAAAGCGCATGGATTCCTACCTGAACAACAACTCCGACTGGGTGAGCGTGCACAGCGTCTTTGGCACCTCGGATGACCAGATCGCCATAGCGCCGGGCTCCCTGCGCAGGCAATGGAAGGAAAAGAACCGCAACTATTTTGAATACGAGCTCGACCACGCCTCCATGAACTTCTATTCGTTCATGTCGGCTCGCTATGAGCTGCGCAAGAAACTGCACAAGGGCATCAGCCTGGAAGTGTACTACGACGCGCGCCACCCCTACAATGTTGACAAGATGCTGATGTCGATGGAAAAGTCCCTGGACTACTACTCCGCCCATTTCGGGCCCTACCGGCACAAGCAGGCCCGCATCATCGAGTTCCCCCGCTACGCCAGCTTCGCCCAGGCCTTCCCCGGCACCATGCCCTACGGCGAATCTATCGGCTTCATCGCCAACCTGGAGGACCCTGAGGACATCGACATGGTCACCTACATCGTGGCACACGAGATGGGACACCAATGGTGGGCCCACCAGGTGGTCGGGCCGGAAATGCAAGGCTCGACGCTCCTGAGCGAGTCGCTGTCGCAGTACGCTGCCCTCATGGTGATGGAGGAGATGTACGGCAAGGACCAGATGCACAAGTTCCTCCGCTACGAGATGGACCGCTACCTGCGCTCGCGCGGCGGTGAATCGGAAAAGGAGTGCTCCCTGCTGGAGGTGGAAAACCAGGGCTACATCCACTACAACAAGGCCAGCGTGGTGATGTACTACCTGAAGGAGATGATCGGGGAGGAGAAGGTCAACGCGGCGCTGAAGGATCTGGTGGACAACTTCGCCTACCGCGAGCCGCCCTACCCCAACTCGCTCGAGCTGGTGGACAGGCTGGAGGCGCAGACTCCCGACAGTCTCCGCTACCTGGTACGCGACCTCTTCAGGAAGATCACCTTGTTTGACAACCGGGTGCTGGAGGCCAGCACCCGCAAGGTGGACGAGGGGTACGAAACCACCCTGAAGGTGCAGGCGGCAAAGATGTACGCCGATTCCACCGGGCGCGAGACCCCCGCGCTGCTTGACGACTGGATAGAGGTGGGGGTGTTCGCCCAGCCCGCCGAAGGGAAGAAGCACGGCAAGGCCCTGGAGCTGAAGCGCGTCAGGATGCAGAAAAAGGAAGGCACCTTCACCTTCGTCACCAGGGAAAAGCCTTGGCAAGCCGGCATAGACCCCTACTACTACCTGGTTGACCGCGTCCCGGGTGACAACCTGAAGAAGGTGGCGGAGTAGGGGCCGTGAGGGGGGCACGGTGAGCCATCGCGACAATTTCAAACATCCATGCAATAGACTTGTTTCGGCGGGGTCATCGAAGGGGCAAAAAGGCTCTTTTCTTCCCACTTTGTGCCTTTTTTAGGTCAAATAGCTAGGCTATTCTCCCTAAAAAAGGGTTTGCTGAAAAAGTAAGGCTTTCAAAACCAC
>JBEAYO010000024.1:0-15239 GCA_041159285.1 Bacteroidota bacterium
CCCTACCGGGGCGTGGATGGTGCCCCCGGCCCTGAGTACTGGCAGCAAAAATGCGACTACGACATCACCTGTACCCTCGACGTGGAAAACCTGCGCCTCCGCGGCGACGAACTCATCACCTACCACAACCAGTCGCCTCACAAGCTGAACTACCTCTGGCTTCAACTCGACGAAAACCAACACCAGGGGCACAACGACATGCACCACTTCAACGGCAGCTCCATGGACGACGTCATGAACGAAGCCGCCCTCTACATGCTCGAGCAGTGGAAAGACCTCACCGAATACGGCCACAACATCGAATCGGTGTCAGATGCAGCCGGCAAGCCACTCAAATACACCATCAACCAAACCATGATGCGGGTGGACCTGCCCACCCCCCTAAATCCCGGCACCACCTTCTCCTTCCGCGTAAAATGGAACTACAAAGTGCCGGACCGCATCAACGGTCCACGCGGTCGCGGTGGCTACGAGTATTTTGAAAAAGACGACAACTACCTCTTCACCATCACCCAGTGGTATCCCCGCCTCTGCGTCTATTCCGACGTCAACGGCTGGCAAAACAAGCAGTTCACCGGACGCGGCGAGTTCGCCCTGACCTTTGGAGACTACCAGGTAAAAATGACCCTTCCGGAAGATTTCGTGGTGGGCTCGACCGGGGAATGCCAGAACTACAAGCAAATGCTGACCCCGGCACAGTTCAAGCGCTGGCAACAGGCGCAGTCCGCCCCGGAAACTATTGAAATCGTAACCCTGGAAGAGGCAAAGGCCAACGAAATGGCCCCGAAGTCCAAAAAGAACAAAACCTGGATCTACAGGGCTGAAAACGTGCGCGATTTCGCCTGGACCGCCAGCCGGAAATTCATCTGGGATGCCATGCCGCACTTCAACGAAGATGGAAAACGCGCCATGTGCATGAGCTACTACGGCAAGGAAGCCTACCCGATTTACCGCCGGTATTCCACAAAAGCCGTGGCTCACACCCTGAAGACTTACTCCAAATTCTCATTCCCCTATCCCTATCCGACAGCCATCTCCGTGGAGGCCCGCAATGGCATGGAGTACCCCATGATCTGCTTTAATTTCGGCAGGGCAGAGGAGGACGGCACCTACACAGAGGACCAGAAGAACGGAGCCATCGGCGTCATCATCCACGAAGTCGGCCACAATTACTTCCCCATGATCGTCAACAGCGACGAGCGGCAATGGTCCTGGATGGACGAGGGCGTGAACACCTTTGTGCAATTCCTGGCACAGGCCGAATTCGACGAGAACTGGAATCACCGCCGCGGCCCGGCCCAAACCATCGTGAACTACATGTCGCGCCCGAAAGACCAGCTCGAACCCATCATGACCAACAGCGAAAACATCATCCAATTCGGCATGAACGCCTATGCCAAGCCGGCCGCCGGCCTGAACATCCTGCGGGAAACCATCATGGGCCGGGAACTTTTTGACTTCGCCTTCCGCGAGTATTGCCGTCGCTGGGCATTCAAACATCCCACACCGGCCGACTTCTTCCGAACCATGGAAGATGCCAGCAGCGTGGACCTCGACTGGTTCTGGCGGGGCTGGTTTTACAGCATCGAAAACGTGGATATAGCCATGGACAGCATCGCCTGGCACAAGGCCGACCTGGAAAACGACCCCGCAAAGCGCACCATCCAACGTCAGGAGAAGGAAGACAAGCCCATCGAGGACATTTCTCTCATCCGCAACCGGGAATCGGGCATGAAATACGCCGTGGAACTGGACACGACCCTGGTCGATTTCTACACCCGCTATCCTTCCTGGAACACGGAGGACTCCTTGCAGACGTACACGACCCACTTGTTTGACCAGACTTTTACACCCGAGGAGAAGAAGCAGAAGTACGGGCACAAGAATTACTACGAGTTGTTTTTCAGCAACAAAGGTGGATTGGTGATGCCGATTATCCTGGAATGGACGTTCGAGGACGGCACTAAGGAGGTGGAGCGCGTCCCCGCCGAGATTTGGCGCAAGGATGAGAGCTCCGTCACAAAGGTATTTGTTAAGGACAAGCCGGTGAAGTCGGTCAAGCTGGATCCCTACCTCGAGACGGCGGATGTCAATTTGAACAATAATTCGAAACCGGTGCCGGAGGCTCCCCAGCTTTTCAAGGTGTATAAGCAGCATCGCCAGGAGGAGACGCTGAACCCAATGCAAAAAGCGAAGGTGAAGCCATAAACGCTGGCCCGCAATGGCTTCCGGGAAATTGTGCCAGGCGGGCCCGCTGCCTGGAGAAGATACCTGGCAATACGACTTTTTCTAAAGGGCAAGCGGTACCGGTGGAACAAATTACCGGATTTTTCGCGTCAGGCTCCCTATCAAAAAAAACACCCCGCAGCAGTTGATTCGCCGCGGGGTGTTTTTTTTACTTTAATGCAAGGCACTTTGCCCGACTGCCCCTCAAATTTAAAACATCAGGAAGGCTTGGGTGCCTGCACCTGTAGGAAAAGCTCCTTCAACTGGACGTCGTCAATCTCAGAGGGCGCATCTATCATCATGTCGCGGCCCATGTTGTTCTTCGGGAAGGCAATGAAGTCGCGAATGCTGGTCTGGCCTCGCATCACCGCACAGAGGCGGTCGAAGCCAAAAGCGATACCACCGTGCGGAGGCGCCCCGAATTCAAAGGCACCCAGCAAAAAGCCGAATTGCTTTTCAGCCTGTTCCGGTGTGAAGCCCAGTAGCTTGAAATTTTTCTCCTGCAGCGCACGGTCGTGGATACGGATTGAACCACCGCCGATTTCCACCCCGTTGATGACCAGGTCGTATGCGTTGGCGCGCAGGTTTTTCAGCGTCTCATGGTCATCACTCATCATTTTCTCCACATCCTCCGGCAGCGGGGAGGTAAATGGATGGTGCATGGCAAAGAAACGCTGGGAATCCTCGTCCCACTCCAGCAAGGGGAAATTCACCACCCAGAGCGGCTTGAAATCCCCGGCCTTCATCAGGCCCATGCGTCGCCCCATCTCCAGTCGCAACTCGTTGAGCTGCTTGCGGGTCTTTTCAACCTCTCCGCTCAGCACCAGCAGCAGGTCGCCCGGCTTGGCACCAAACTTGTCCGCCCAGGCCTTCAGGTCTTCATCGCTGTAAAACTTGCCCACGGAAGACTTGAACGTTCCGTCCTCGCTCACCTTGACCCAAACCAATCCCTTGGCTCCCACCTGCGGACGCTTCACCCAGTCGGTCAGATTGCTGAGGTCCTTGTTAGAGTAGCCCTCCGCCTGGCCTTCCGCACAAATGCCTACCACCAGCTCCGCCTCGTCAAACACGGGGAAACCCTTGCCTTTGGCAAGGTCGTTCAACTCGACGAAGACCATGCCGAAGCGGGTGTCGGGCTTGTCGGAACCGTACAGCTGCATGGCCTCGTCGTAACTCATGCGGGGAAAATCGGGCAGTTCTGTGTTGAGCACTGATTTGAACAGGTGCTTTGTCAATCCCTCGAAGGTGCGGAGGATATCCTCCCGGGTGACGAAGGCCATCTCGCAGTCTATCTGCGTGAACTCCGGCTGGCGGTCAGCCCGGAGGTCTTCATCACGGAAGCATTTCACAATCTGGAAATAGCGGTCCATGCCGGCCACCATCAAAATCTGCTTGAAGGTCTGGGGTGACTGGGGCAGGGCGTAAAACTGACCGGGATTGAGGCGGCTGGGCACCACGAAGTCGCGGGCTCCCTCCGGCGTGCTTTTGATCAGGTTGGGGGTTTCGATTTCCAGGAAGCCCTCGCCGGAGAGGTATTTCCGGGTTTCGATGCCCACCTGGCTGCGGAAGATGATGTTTTGCTGGACGGGGGTGCGGCGCAGGTCGAGGTAGCGATACTTCATGCGCAGGTCGTCGCCGCCATCGGTGTTGTCGTCAATGGTGAAAGGAGGCGTTTTGGAAGCGTTGAGCACCTCGAGGGAGTCAACCTTGATCTCGATATCGCCGGTGGGGCGGTTGGGGTTCTTGGCACTGCGCTCCCGGACGATTCCGCTGATGGAGATGACGTACTCGCGGCCCAGCTTGCGGGCTTTCTCGCAGAGGATGATGTCATCTTCCATGTTGAAGACCAGCTGGGTGATGCCGTAGCGGTCGCGGAGGTCCAGGAAGGTCATTCCCCCGAAGTCGCGGCTGGCCTGCACCCAGCCTGACAATTTCACTGTTTGACCTGCGTGGTGCAGGCGAAGCTCTCCACAGTTGTGTGAACGATACATGTGCTTGATTTACGAGTTGGTAAATAGACAGCACCGGCTCCGGGATAACCCGGTGCCGGTGCTGAAGAATTAATTAGGACTGCAAAAATATATAACAGCCTTAAATATGAGGATTGCTCCTCTAAAATTTATACATGTTTAATCACGGCTGGCGCCCACATAGCGAAGCACCAGGTAAAGCACCATGACGAGCGAGGAAAGCGCTGCAGAGACATACGTCATGGCTGCCCACCAGAGTGCATCCTTGGCTCCCTCGTGCTCAACGCCCTGGGCAACACCAGCCTGATCGAGCCACACCAGCGCTCTGCGGCTGGCATCGAACTCAACGGGCAGGGTGATGAAGGAGAACAGGGTGGTGACGGAGAAGGCAATGATGGTGATGAGCATCAGCTGCGGGAAAGATCCGAGCAGCATGAAGGCACCGATGAGCAACCACTGCTGGGCGGCAGCAGCGGCATTGACTACCGGCACGAGGGTGGAGCGCATCTTGAGCCAGGCATAGGCAGTGGCATGCTGTACAGCGTGGCCACATTCGTGGGCAGCTACAGCAGCAGCGGCAACACTGCGGCCCTGATATACTTCAGGACTGAGGTTGACGACCTTTGTCAGGGGATTGTAATGGTCCGACAAAAATCCCTGTCCCATGGTGACTTGCACGTCGTGGATGCCGTAGTGGCGCAGCATGGCTTCAGCCACTTCCCTTCCGCTCATGTTGGCGCGTAGTCCGACCTGGCTGTAGTGGTTGAATTTACTCTTGAGGCGGGCGCTCACGAGAAAGCCAATCAGGGAAAGTCCTCCCGCTATGATAAAATACATTATATCCATTGCTTCATTATTTTGTTTGTGACAGATGTTTTCTAAAAAAGCAATAAAAATAACCCGCGAGACGGCATTTTAGTTCTTTGAAACGATTATTTTTTAAATTATCGCCTCAAGACCGGCAACTTACTGGTCGGCACCGTCGGCAGATGCCCGGTCAATGGTGTAGCCGCCAATGACCTTGCCCGACTCCAGCCCTGCCTCGCAATCGAAGCGGAAATGTATGCCGCCGTATATCCTCGACTCGCTGGCCTCCTTGGCCCAGGCATCGGCTTGCGCATTCTCTGTCGGAAAAATGTAGCCCAACACAGCAGCGGCTGCAGCTGAAAAGGAACTGTGGCCGGAAGTATAGCCCGGGAAGTTCGGCGTCCCCAGAATGGTCTTAAACCCTTCAATCGCCTGGATGGGCCTAGGATAGTAGTAGTAATACTTGGCATCCCAGCAGCTGACGCCGGCATCGTGTATGGCCATGTTCAGGTAGGCATATACCCTGGCCGCGCGCAGGGGATTGTACTTGTATTTCAAAATCAAGTCAGTGGCGAAGCGGTTCCAGTGACCGGGTGGGGTATAAGTACTCAATCCGTCGGACCACCAGTTGGCGATGCGCCGCTGCTCGTCCGTCAGGTTTTCGGCGATTTCCTTCAGCTCGGCCGCTGCCTCCTCGAATTCAGGGGAACCAGGCGCCGGCGGTACCGGCGGGCGAACAGCCACGACGTCGGTCAAATTCCACGTCTTCACCTTCCCGAAGAAAGGCGCGATGCCCACCGGCCGCTGCGGGCTTTCCATGTTCTGCCACTTCCAGCCAAAGCGGTCAAAAGCCGCCTGGGCCAGCGAGTCCGACACGGCCTTGGAAACCTGCGCCTTCGACATGCCATCGCTGGCAGCCCGCTGCAGGAATATCTTCGCAATGCCGCGACCCAGCGAATCGCCGGCGGTTATGTCGCTCTCCACGTTCAGACCGGCAGCCAGCAGGGCCTGCTTCATCTCCTCGGCCTTTTCAGCCAGGTACTCTTTCTCCAAAGGGTACAGCCTGGACAAGATTTCCCGCGACACGGCGGCAATCACGGCGCCGTCAGAAGGGTAGGAGGGAAGGTCGTTCCTGGCAAACGCTGGCTCGATGCTGCTGTCAGCCAAATGCGTTGCCGGCCGGTTGTACTTGTACTTGTAGTGCCAGGTGGCTATCATGGCATCGAACTGGGCCGCACCCAGATAGGAGAGTGCCCGGCAGGTGTAAGGCGGATGGGAAAAAGGAAAGAGTGGATATTCACCAGGGTTGGCGGGGTTGGGCACCGGATAAGTGCCATCGGGATTGGGGGCGGGCGTGAGGTTGTACTTGGCCGCCAGGTCCCTGGCAATTTCATTCCAGCGAATAATCGGATTGTTGGTCCAGTAAGCCATGGCCTCCCTTTTGCTCTCATCCGCATTGGCAAGCGCCTCCTTGAGGTCTTCCAGTTCCTGCAGGTAGTCGCCGGAGTTCGTCGCTGCCGGTGCATCAATGGGTACTTGCTCCGGATCGGTCAGCAGCACCGCCTTCCAGGTGCCGCCTGTTTCGTCCAGCCCCTCGAACTGGTAGGACTCAAACTGGGCAAGGGTAGGAATTTCCTTCTGGCAGGATGAAAACAACAGGGCCGTCGCAATGAAAAGCCCTGTAATAGCAAGTGATATATTAGATTTCATTTGTGTCAATTTTACTTTTTATAAAAATGATGGATACTGCGGAAGCAAAAATCCCGCATTCACTTGACAAAAAACTGCCAGGTAAGGCCGCCGGAAATGACCGTGGACTTCCCGACGTTTCTGCCCTGGAGCATCTGGGTGTAGCCCCCCATGATACTCAGCCCTTTGACGAAGGAAGGGAAATAGCGCAGGCGGCCGCTGACGCCGGTGAAATCCATCTTGTTGGTCGGCTGTGGCATGTTTTGCCGCCTGATGTCATCTCCTGTCAGGCAAATTTGTTGGATGCCCGCAGCTTCAACTTGCACAGAGCGCTTGATCAGCCAGGCTCCGAAGGCAAGCTCGGCATTGGTGGCGCCGGGCACGTCCATCACAGCGGAGTAGTGGCCTTTGTCCGTAAAGTAATAGTTCCTTTCCGCCTCGGTAGTGGTGCGGTGCAGGTAGGCGTAGCCCGCCCTGGCATAGATGCCGATGGGAAGTTCATACTTGATGATTCCCCGGAAGGTGAGTTCCAGTGTTCCCAGTCCCAGGCTGAAGGGCAAGTAGTCAGACAGGTAATTGCTGACGGGCAGACTGAAGCCGCTGGCAAAAAATGCCTGCACATCGCCCTTTCCGACTTTTCTGTCCAACAGCTTGTACTTGGCGAAAAGCCCGAGGTCCTGCCAGCCGGAAACTCCGGCCATTTGTCCACCGGAAGGCCGGGTGGAAATATGGGGAAGCATGCCGAAGACGTTGAGCCTGGAACCAAGGCCGTAGGCAAACATCGGCACCGCTGCCTGACGGGTCAGGGTCCCGATGTTCTGGTTGTCGCGCAGCAGGGTTCCTTCCCAGTAGCGGTCCCAGGTGTCGTGCTGATACTGGAAGGCGATGCAGATTTCGTTTTTCTGCATCAGGAGGGCATCGGCAGGTGTTTGTGCGGCAACAGTGGATGCCGTACCTGCCATGAATAAAGAAAACAGTAAGGTATATTTATTTTTCATTTTTCATTTTGTTGAGTTGGCGGCGATTGTCCTGTTTAGAAAATGCCACCAGTACATTGCTGATTGTTGCAAATCCCGAAAAAAGCACCTTAGACATGCCCTTTGAACTTTTGCTGCCGCCGGAAAAATGCCACTTCATCCCTACAGAGCCCTTTCAATAGAGGGCTGGCGCCGGAAAACGAGCGGGACATCAGCCTGCGCCGGAAACCCGACGCTTGCAGAGAACCACAAGCTCATGGCATACATGATTTCCCATCAGGCAAATGACTGCGTTCAAGCAAGTAATGACATATGCGAAGCCATTTTAGAGTGGTTTAAAGTGGCTAACGCACAAGGGCTTAATTCACATGGAAGGAATTTTATAAAAATCAGGCCACATCGGGCGGAGGGCTGTCCAGGAAGGACCAGTATTGGTGTTGAAAGGATATGACGGCAAAATTGGCGGTTCGTATGAAACAGGCAGTAAATTCAGGTAATTCCGGCTGGGGGACAGTAAACTCCTGGAACAGCTGCTTCAGCAGGGAAGCGGTGCGCTCTTCCTCCTGGCGGGGAGAGAGCGGTTCCTGGCTGACTTGTTCGCACACCTCGGAGCTGTCTTTGGAGAGGGTGAAGTAAATGGTCTCGTCCCCCACATTTTTGGAAAAGGCGAAGAAGTCGCTGTAAATGTAGCCGCGGGGAGTGAGTTGCCCCTCCTGCAGTATTTGAATCGCAGCTTCGACGCCGGCCTCTTCCTTCAGGTCAGCGGCGATGGCCGCCTCTTCCTCATCCATCCGGTGCTCGATTTCGACCAAATGCCGCACTTCCACATAGAGGTGGCTGACCACGCCCTGAAGGGTAGCAATGGAAAGCAACAGCCATGAAAAGAAGGTTTTCATCTTGATCGAAATGTATATTGTTGACAAATATAAAGCAGTCTTTCAAAATTTGCCAATTTTCTAAAAAAAATGCCGCACACTGGCGGTTTTGTCTTTATTTTCGGATTTGTAAAAACAACCATAAATGAACCGACCTTCAGAAAAATTGAGCACCACCGAATTTGAAGCCATCATCAAACCCCTGCCCACCAGGGAACGAAACTTGCTGCGGCAACAGGACCTCAGCCCGGAATGGCTGCGCGAAAGCATCGCCAATAGCCGCCGTGCCATGAAAAGAGACCTCTGGGTAGGTCCCGCCTGGCTGGTCCTCTACACCGCCGCCCTGTTCACAACCGGATATGGAACTTTTACCATCACTGTTTTTGTTTTAGGAACAGCCTATTTCCTCTACACCATCTTCACCAGCGGGTCCTATGGCGCCAACCGAAAAAAAGTGACCATCTACCAGCGCCTGCTGGACAAACTGGAGGAAAATGGCAACTAAAAAGAATGATTCATCATGCTAAACCCCTATGAAAAATTCGCCCCCTTTTTCTCAGAGCAATCGTTCCTGAAAAAAATCAGCGATTACTTCCGACAGGCAGGCATCAAAACGGTCTATGCCGCCTTGCTCCTTTTTTATGCTTTTAAAAGAAAGGAAACTCCACGGTGGGCAAAAAACATCATACTCGGCGTCCTGGGCTATTTCCTGACACCCCTGGACTTCCTGCCAGACCTGGCTCCCTTTCTGGGTTACACCGACGACCTCGGCGTTCTGCTCTTCGGGCTTGCCACAGTCGCCTTCTACATCAATGAGGAAGTCCGCCTCAAGGCTGGCAATAAACTGCACGATTGGTTCGGACTTTACGATCCCAGGGAACTGGCTGACATCGATGGGAAAGTAGCAGATGCCACCCGGCGCGCGCCCTAAAATCCTCTCAACTTGACATCCTCTTGTGAAAAGAGGCTGTATCAAAAGAATCGACGCGCTTTTAAAATTCGTTCCAATGGTGCCGGTTGGTCCCAGCAAAGGGTGTTCGGCCTGCAGGCCCGGCCGAACACCCTACATCCCCATTCCGCCGGAGGGGGGCTTTGCCAAACCCCGGCGGAATGGGGATTTTAAGCGCGCGGGGCTTCGTCCCGCGCGCCTATTACTGCAAGGGGGCTAACCCAATGGGGCTCTTGAAACAGGCTCCAATAAAAAAGGGGGAGATGATAAATCTCCCCCTTAAACAACAGCGAAATAAAAAGGATAATAATATTCTTATACTTTAACTCCCCTGACAAGCAATGATATCTGGTTGTTCAGTATCTCGACGAATCCCCCTCCGATCTGGAAAGTGATGACCCTGCCAGCCTCTACGCCTTCCTGTATGGAAGAAGAAGCTTCGTCGTAAAAACGATAGGATTCACCACTGGTGACTAATGTGACCGTGCCTTTCTCCAACGAGGACACAACCGGTGCGTGATTGGCCAGCACCTGGAACTCACCCATAGTGCCCGGCACCTTTACCGAGGATACAGAACCCTGAAAAATCTCCTTGTCAGGTGTTAAAACGGAAATGTTCATTGCAACTGTTTGAATAGCATTAACTAGTATTAAGCCTCTGCCAGCATTTTCTTGCCGGCGGCAATTACTTCGTCAATCGTTCCTTTCAACATGAAGGCTGCTTCCGGATATTCATCGACCTCTCCGTCCATGATCATGTTGAAGCCGCGGACAGTCTCCTCAATCGGAACGAGAACGCCGGGCGTACCGGTGAACTGCTCGGCCACGTGGAAAGGCTGGGACAAGAAGCGCTGGACGCGGCGTGCGCGGTGCACGACGAGCTTGTCTTCCTCCGAAAGTTCCTCCATACCAAGGATGGCGATGATGTCGAGCAACTCGTTGTAGCGCTGGAGGATACCCTTCACGCGCTGGGCGCAACGGTAGTGCTCCTCCCCGATGATGGCAGGGTCGAGGATACGGCTGGTGGAGTCCAGAGGATCCACGGCCGGATAGATACCCAGGGATGCAATTTTACGGCTCAACACCGTGGTGGCGTCGAGGTGGGCGAAGGTAGTGGCAGGCGCAGGGTCCGTCAAGTCGTCCGCCGGTACATAAACCGCCTGAACGGAGGTGATGGAACCACGCTTTGTGGAGGTGATCCGCTCCTGCATCAGACCCATCTCGGTAGCGAGGGTGGGCTGATAACCTACGGCTGAGGGCATACGACCCAACAAGGCCGAAACCTCGGATCCTGCCTGGGTAAAGCGGAAGATGTTATCGATGAAGAAGAGGATGTCGCGGCCTCCCATCGGGTCGCTGAGGTCGCCGTCGCGGTAGTACTCTGCAACGGTGAGACCGGACAGTGCCACACGGGCACGGGAACCGGGCGGCTCGTTCATCTGGCCGAATACCAGGGTAGCCTGGGAGTTTTGCAGGGCCTTGTGGTCCACCTTGGAAAGGTCCCAACCACCAGCTTCCATGCTGTGCTTGAATTCCTCCCCGTATTTGATAACGCCGGATTCAATCATCTCGCGCAGGAGGTCGTTGCCCTCGCGGGTGCGTTCCCCCACGCCGGCGAATACGGAAATCCCTTCGTATGCTTTTGCAATATTGTTGATCAACTCCATGATGATCACCGTCTTGCCTACACCGGCACCGCCGAAGAGGCCGATTTTCCCACCCTTCATGTAGGGCTCGATGAGGTCAATCACCTTGATACCAGTGTAAAGGACCTCCTTCTCTACGGAGAGTTCCTCGTAAGTAGGCGGCTTGCGATGGATGGGGTAGGTTTTTTCACGGGATACCGCGCCGATGCCGTCAATGGCATCACCCACCACGTTGAACAGACGCCCTTTGATGGCGTCGCCGACGGGAATGGCAATGGGCTGGCCCGTGTCAGCCACCTCCATGCCGCGGGTGAGGCCGTCGGTGGAATCCATGGCGATGGTGCGGACGCTGTCTTCGCCGAGGTGCTGCTGCACTTCCAGGACGAGCTTTTCTCCGTTGGGGCGGGTCAGTTCCAGGGCGTTAAGAATTTCCGGAAGCTTGCGGCTCTCCGAGAAGCTAACGTCAACTACCGCGCCGATGATTTGCTTGATTTTGCCGGTATTTTTCATGTCTTATCCTTGTTTCTTTAGTATCTGCGTAGTTTGTTTTCTCAAGGCAGGAAGGTCTTTTTTAAAATCGGCGCAAAGATACAAGTTTAGGATTGTTTACCAACTGTAAATAAAAAGTTTTTATTACGCAAGCGGAATAATCCCGAAGGGCTCACCTCAGGACAAATACTTCCCGACGATGGGCATGCGGCGGCCCACGCCGAAGGCCTTGGGGGAAACCCGCAGCACCGGTGCCGCCTGATGCCGCTTGAACTCATTGGTGTTCACCAGCCGAAGCGCCCTGCGCACAATTTGCTCATCGAAGCCCATGGCGATAATCTCCTGAGGACCCTGCCGCATTTCAATGTACTGGTAGAGGATGGCATCCAGCACCTCGTACTCCGGAAGGCTGTCACTGTCCTTCTGGTCGGGGCGCAGCTCAGCGGAAGGCGCCTTGGTCAGGATGTGCTGCGGAATGACGTCCTGCTGCCGGTTGATGTAGGCGGCCAGTTCGTAAACCTCTGTTTTATAGACATCTGCCAGCACCGACAATCCCCCGCACATGTCGCCGTAAAGGGTTCCATAGCCCACGGCCATTTCGCTCTTGTTCGTGGTGTTGAGCAGGATGTTTCCAAACTTATTGGAGATGGACATGACAATCATGCCACGAATTCGGGCCTGAATGTTTTCTTCCGCGATATTGAAGGGGTGTCCCCAGAAGTGGGGCTTCAGGACCTGGAGATAGCTGTGATAGACGTCCTCGATGGGAATGATGTCGTACTGCATGCCCAGGTTGGTGGCAAGTTCCCGGGCGTCGTTGACGGAGTGGTCTGAACTGAACTGTGAGGGCATCAGCACCCCCCTGACGTTATCCTTGCCAAGGGCGCGGCAGGCCAACACCGCCACCACGGCAGAGTCAATACCGCCGGACAGCCCGAGGATGGCCTGTCGGAAACCCAGTTTTCCGAAGTAATCGCGGATGCCGAGTACGAGGGCGTCGTGAATCAGGGGGATTTTTTCCTTGTGCTGCTCTTCGTTGCGGCCTCCTTTGGCAATGTCCTCCAGGTCAAAGGTTTTCACTACCTCCTGCCAGTAGGGCATTTCCTCGTAAATGCTGCCATCGGGCGACATCACCAGGGAGCCTCCGTCGAAGATAATCTCCGTTTGGGAACCCATCTGGTTGACATAGATGAGGGGGATTTTATAGCGCTGCACGTTGGCCTTGAGCACTTTGATGCGCTCGCGGGCATGGTTGTAATTAAAGGGAGAGGCCGAAAGGTTGAGGATGAGGTCCGGTTGCCAGGGCATCATCTCGTCCATGGGCACTACGGTGTAGAGCGGGTTTTCGTTGCCGAGGTTCCAGAGGTCTTCGCAAATGCTCAGGGCGATTTTCTTGCCCTTGAATTCAACGACCTGGAATTCGCGTGCCGGCTCGAAGTAGCGGTACTCGTCAAACACGTCGTAGGTGGGCAACAATGCCTTGTGCTGGACGTGCTTGATCTTCCCGTCTTCCAGGAAGTAGGCGGAGTTGAAAAGGTCCTTTCCCTCAATAACGGGGTTTCGGCTGGGGGAGCCTACGGCAATGGCGATTCCGCGGGCGGCCTCGGCCAGTTGTTGCACACAGCGCTCAGCCCGGCTGATGAAGTCATTGAATTCGAGGAAATCCCGGGGCGGATAGCCACAGGTAGCGAGTTCCGGAAAGGCGACCAGGTCTGCTCCCTGCTGCTTTGCCTCTTCCACGGCACGGAGCATTCTCGACAGGTTGCCGTCGAAATCGCCGACGAAAAAGTTGAGTTGCGCAATTGCTATTTTCATGAAGGATGTTGCTGTGGCTTCACTTGCCTTTCGGCGTAATAAAAGGGTGCAAAGTTAATCTCGGTTAAACTATTAAACACCTGCAAATAAAGCTTGTTTTCGGAGAATTGTTTTGCCGGGGTGTTCCGTGCATTTATTAAAACCCTGTTTTTCAGGGCGTTGCTTTTCAGAATAATATTTTGCCAATCCACTTTTAACTGCGTGGATTGTGAGGAATCAGTTTTTTGTTTTTTTGGGTACTAGTATTTTTTTCGGTAAGCGCGCGCTTGCCGGGGCTGTATCAAAAGTCCCGGCACACTTTTAAAGTTTGTTTCAATGGTGCCGCTTGCCTCCCGGAAAGGGCGGAGGTCTGCCTCAAAAGCCCCTCCCTAAAAGGCGCACGGGGCTTCGATCCGCGTGCTCCCCTTCCTCCGCGGCTTGGCTTCGCCAAACCGCGGAGGAAGGGGGATTTTTGGGCAATCGGCACCAGTGGAACGGATTGCCGGGTCTTTTGAGACAGCCTCCGCACTTTCAGGTGGGCGAGTGGGACCGACATAACCAATTTCAAAAGTGGACGGAAGCTTCTGAGGCAGCCCAAGTCCGATAAAAAACAGCTTAAGCAATGCCCCTGGCAATATTTAAGTCCACGGACTTGGCTAAAAAGCCTGCAGCCTCCTATTTTTGTATTCAAAAAACAAAAAACGATGCAAAAACTAATTTCACCATCCTTGTTCCTGCTGACAGTCAGCCTGCTCTTCAGCTGCAAGAAGGAAGTAAGCTACGAAGAACAACTAGCCCAGGATATCAAGAAAATACAAGCATACCTGGCAGAAAACAACCTGACGGCGCAGTCCACAGCCTCCGGTCTCCACTACCTCATCGAAGTGGAAGGCAATGGAGAACATCCCACTATCAGCGATGAAGTTGTTGTTCACTACAAAGGCTATTATCTCGATGGCTCCGTTTTCGACGAGACAGGTACTGACCCAATCTCTTTCCCACTGAGTGCCGTGATTACAGGCTGGCAGGAGGGCATCCCCCTTTTCAGCAAGGGAGGCAAGGGCAAACTGTTCCTACCCTCGGGCCTGGCTTATGGCAAGAACCCACCCAGCGGTGTTCCGGCCAATGCCGTCATGATTTTCGATGTGGAGTTGATCGACTTTTAAAGGAGCCTCCTGCTATCGCTGGTAATTCCCGGTGTTCAGCATCACCAGGGTGCAGGCGGCCAGCACATGGATGCCGGCCTGCTTGGCGCGCTGCATGAACTCGTAGTTCTCAGTTCCGGGATTGAAAATGATCCTGCGCGGCTTGAGCGACAACAGGTAGTCGTAGTAGGCTTCCTGGCGGGAAGGATTGAGGTACAAGGTGATGGTATCGATGTTTTTCAGTTCGGGCTTGCCAGTGAGGATGGGTATGCCTTCTATTTCTCCAGGGTTCATGCCGAGGGCGATGATTTCCTGGTTGGCTTTCTTCAGGAATTGGACGGCGAGGTAGGAATAGCGATCCGGATTGGCAGATGCTCCCAATACCAGGGTCTTTTTCATTGTTTTCAATTTTTGTCGGCTTTTTTCAATTCGTTCGATCGGGTGTCAGCTTAACTTAGCCTTAAGGAGTCCACTTGTCTTCGAAAAGACAACTTTGACGAGGCGCCCGCTTTTGGAAGACCCGCAGGATTGCGGCCTGCACACCTATAATAATCTCTCCCCGAGACTGTCTAAAAAGCCCCTCCTAAGAGGCGCCCTTTCAGGAAGATGCGCGAGGCGAAGCCTCGCACATCTAAAATTCTCTTCCCGGCCGCGGTTTGGCTTCGCCAAACC